>NZ_JALDTU010000008.1:0-111059 GCF_023109005.1 Streptococcus oralis
ACCCGCATAGCGGGTGGTTTATTTGTCTCGCACCTTACGGAGCGAGACGGACTAATAGTCACATAACAAAAAAAGCCCTTCGGATAAAATCCGAGGGGCTTAAAACGTTGTTAAATCAACGGCCGAACTTTTGAATTTCAAGGTTCGGGATAAAATAGTTCACTGAACTATTTTATTTTTTAAGGTTGTAGAATGATTTCAATCCACGGTATTCAGCTACTTCACCAAGTTGGTCTTCGATACGAAGCAATTGGTTGTATTTAGCGATACGGTCTGTACGTGAAAGTGAACCAGTCTTGATTTGTCCTGCGTTTGTTGCAACTGCGATGTCAGCGATTGTTGAATCTTCAGTTTCACCTGAACGGTGTGATACAACAGCAGTGTAACCAGCTTCTTTCGCCATTTCGATAGCGTCGAATGTTTCTGTAAGAGTACCGATTTGGTTAACTTTGATAAGGATTGAGTTAGCAGCACCTTCTGCAATACCTTTTTCAAGGTAAGAAGTGTTTGTTACGAAGAAGTCGTCACCAACCAATTGAACTTTACCACCAAGACGTTCAGTAAGAGCTTTCCAACCGTCCCAGTCGTTTTCGTCCATACCATCTTCGATAGTGATGATTGGGTATTTGTTTACCAATTCTTCAAGGTAGTCGATTTGTTCTGCAGCAGTACGTACAGCAGCGCCTTCACCTTCAAATTTAGTGTAGTCGTAAACTTTACGTTCTTCATCATAGAATTCTGATGATGCACAGTCAAATCCGATAAAGACATCTTTACCTGGAACATAACCAGCAGCTTCGATAGCTGCAAGGATAGTTTCAACACCGTCTTCAGTTCCTTCGAAACGAGGAGCGAATCCACCTTCGTCACCTACGGCTGTTTCAAGACCACGAGATTTAAGGATTTTCTTAAGAGCGTGGAAGATTTCAGCACCCCAACGAAGAGCTTCTTTGAATGTAGGTGCACCAGCAGGTACGATCATGAATTCTTGGAAAGCGATTGGAGCGTCAGAGTGAGAACCACCGTTGATGATGTTCATCATTGGAGTTGGAAGAACTTTAGTATTGAATCCACCAAGGTAGCTGTAAAGTGGGATTTCAAGGTAGTCAGCAGCAGCACGAGCTACAGCGATAGACACACCAAGGATTGCGTTTGCACCCAATTTACCTTTGTTAGGAGTACCGTCAAGTGCGATCATAGCACGGTCGATAGCTTGTTGGTCACGTACATCGTAGCCGATGATAGCTTCAGCGATGATGTTGTTTACGTTGTCAACAGCTTTTTGTGTACCAAGACCACCGTAACGAGATTTGTCACCGTCGCGAAGTTCAACTGCTTCGTGTTCACCAGTAGAAGCTCCTGATGGAACCATACCACGTCCGAAAGCACCTGATTCAGTATAAACTTCTACTTCAAGTGTTGGGTTACCGCGTGAGTCTAGGACTTCGCGAGCGTAAACATCAGTAATAATTGACATTTTTTACTCTCCTTTGAGTTAAATTTTTTACACCTCTATGATACCTCAAAAATAAGCGTTTTTCAAGAAAAAACGTTATCTTTGTGCAAATTTTCCTTAACTTTATAAAGTAATCGCTTTCTTTTTGTCTGTTTTCTCGCGATTTTTGTGATATACTATTTTTATGACAGATTTATCAAAACAACTACTAGAAAAAGCTCATGGTGGGCCGAAATTAAACCCTGACGAACAACGCCACTATCTCGGCACTTTCGAGGAAAGAGTTCTTGGCTATGCGGATATTAATACTGCCAATAGTCCTGAATTAGAACATGGATTTTTCTCTATTTTAGAAAGTTTTCAAGAAAAGGTAGAGGAACTTTTTGTGAAGATCTCACCAAATATCGAGTTTGACAAACAGGTCTTTTACTTAAAACAAGCAAAGGAAAGCAACTGCCAGGCGACTATTGTTTCAGACGATCATATCACTTCTCCTTTCGGCCTTGTCATTCACACGAACGAACCTGTTCAAGTAGATGAAAAGGACCTTAGACTTGCATTCTCAAATCTCTGGGAGGAGAAAAAGACAGAAACTCCTAAAAAATCCATCTGGAAAAAATGGTTAGGTTAATCCTTCCTCATATTTAATAAATGACCGATATTAGTAGCTGTGTGTTCCAAATAGAAACTTGCATTTTTCAAACTATCTTCCAAAGGTTCACTTTTCTCTAAAATTGAAAAGGCTGCTTGTATATTTTCGAATGGTAGGGGAGGTAAATCCTCGGAAAGACTACCACAAATAGCGATAACTGGAACTCCTTCAGGAGTTCTTTTTGCTACACCGATAGGAGCTTTTCCAGCAAGGCTTTGACTGTCCAGTATACCTTCTCCAACGATAACCAGGTCGGCACCTGCAACTTTCTTATCAAAGTCAATCAAATCCAAGCAAGTATCAATCCCAGATACGATACAGGCCTCAGCAAAGGCACATAACCCAGCAGCAATCCCACCACCAGCTCCTGCTCCTTTAAGAGATAGGGTGGAAGGTGAGAATTTTTCATAGAACTCCTGTATAGCCAGATCTACCGTCTCAAACAAAGCAGGATCCAAGCCCTTTTGTTTTCCAAATGTATAGGTCGCTCCTTGATGACCACATAAAGGGCTCACGACATCTGCTAAAATGCGAATTTTTACATCTTCAGGAATCCTATATAGGTCATCTTTGGAAACTGATTCAAACTCAAGCAAAGTCTGACCGCAAGCTGGCAATTCTTTTCCATTCTTATCATAAAAACGATAACCTAAACCAGCAGCAATGCCTATCCCACCGTCATTACTAGCCGTACCACCAACCCCGATATAGATTTCTTTCATCCCTTGATCAATGAGATGGCGAATCAATTCTCCGATACCGCGAGTTTGGATGTGGAGAGGGTTTCGTTTCTCCTGCGGAATCTTTCCAAGACCAACCAAGTCAGCAACTTCGAAGAGCGCTATTTGATCTTTTTGAAAGTAGCGCATTGCTTCTTTCTGACCAAAGGGTCCCGTCACCTCTTGCCATTTTTCTTCGAGTTCAAGAGAATGGCGAATAGCATCTACAGTTCCTTCCCCACCATCACCAACAGGACAGAGCAGACATTTTACATCCGATATTGACTGTTCGAAGCCTTTTTTTATAGCTTGAGCGACCTCTTCTGCTGTCAAACTTTCTTTAAAAGAATCAGGTGCGATTACAATTTTCATAGTTCCCTCTCATTCTAAGAAATCAATCAAAGGAAGAACTTCCAAAAAATCCCTCGTATCTACATGACAAGCTATCTCTGCTTTTACGACCTCTTTGGCACAAAAGGCTATACCGTGGCCTGCTGTCTTTAACATCAAGAGATCATTGGCACCATCACCGATAGCAATCGTTCTTTCTTTGGGTAGTTCTAATTCCTTTCTCCATTTCTCAAGAGTAGCATTTTTTACTTGACCTGTCACAATTTCACCAACTAATTTTCCTGTTAAAAAACCGTCTTTGACTTCCAACTGGTTAGCAGAGAAATAGGAGATACCAAGGGATTCTGCCAATCTCTCAACTATTGGTGTAAAGCCACCAGACACTAGACCGACTAGAATGCCCTTCTTTTGAAGAATGGAGATAAATTCTTGAGCATTCTTGGACAGGTGAATGGATTTGAAGACAGTATCAAAGACCGAAATCGGAAGACCTTTTAATAAAGCCACTCTTGCTCTTAAACTTGTTTCAAAATCCAATTCACCTCGCATTGCCTGGCTTGTAATCTGCGATATTTCTTCTTCGCAACCTGCTTCTTTTCCTAAAAGATCAATCACTTCTTCTGCTATCAAGGTACCGTCAACATCCATTACACAGAGCCCCATTAGTTGAGTCATCACTTCTCCTCTTTTCTAAACAGCCCAAAAATCGTATGAAAGAATCATACGATTTTATCTATTAGTTGACTAAACTATGGTACAAGTCCAGGTAAGATTTGCAGGCTGTATCCCATGAGAAATCGCATTCCATAGCTTGTTTTTGTAGATTTTTCCAAACGTCCGGCTGGTACTTATAAACATCCAAGGCTGTTTGGAAACTCCAGTTAAGCCAGTAAGGTGTTAAATTGTCAAAGCTAAATCCAGTACCAGTTCCTTCGATAGGATTGAAGGATTGAACCGTATCACGCAAGCCACCCACTTCATGAACCAATGGTAGAGTTCCATAGCGCATAGCCATCATTTGTGACAAACCACATGGTTCAAAACGACTTGGCATGAGGAAGAGGTCACAAGCTGCATAAATTTCTTGAGCGAGCTTGACGTCAAAAGTGATATTTGCTGATAGTTTGTCAGGATAGACTTGCGCAAACCAGGAGAAGGAATGTTCAAAAGCCGGGTCACCTGTTCCTAAAAGGACTATTTGAACGTCCTCTTGTAAGAAACGATGCAAGCTCTCTACAACAACATCAAAGCCTTTTTGACGGGTCAAACGAGAGACAATCCCAACTAGAGGAACATCTGCTCGGACAGGTAACCCAACTCTCTCTTGCAATTTTGCTTTATTTTGTGCTTTTCCAGACAAATCTTCCTTATCAAAATGATAATCTAAAAGTGGGTCTGTTTGAGGATTATAAAGATCTGCGTCAATACCATTGACAATACCTGAAACCTTACCTGACTCCATCCGAAGAATCTGATCCAAACCGCAACCAAACTGACTGGTCATAATCTCATGTGCATAGCTAGGGGAAACGGTTGTGACACGATCTGCGTATAGGATACCAGCCTTCATCCAGTTAAGGCAATCATTCCAGCGAAGGGTGCCATCAGCATAGCGTTCAAACCCAACACCGAACAAATCCCACAACATTCCTTCAGAAAATTGACCTTGAAATTCCAAATTGTGAATGGTTAAAACGGTTCTGATTCTTTGATATGCCTGAATCCAATGGTACTTTTCTTTTAACAAGAAGGGAATCATAGCTGTGTGGTAATCATGAACATGGAGAAGGTCAGGGATAAAGCCGATGCGTTCCATGGTTTCAAGAGCAGCCAGTTGGAAAAAGGCAAATCGTTCACCATCGTCAAAATCACCGTACACATGGCCACGGAAAAAATAATATTGATTATCAATGAAGTAGAAGGTAACCCCATTCAAGACCGTTTTTTTAATACCACAGTACTGTCTACGCCATCCTACACTAACTTCAAAGTGGAGAACATCCTCTATCTGGTCGCCAAACTTAGCTTCTACCATATCATAATAAGGTAAGAAAACTGCAACTTCGTGCCCTGCTTTTACAAGTGATTTAGGAAGGGCACCAATGACATCGCCCAAACCACCTGTTTTTGAAAAGGGTGCTCCCTCTGCTGCTACAAATAAAATTTTCATGAGTAAATGTCCTCTGTTACTGTTTCACCCTTCTTAACTACAACTGGATGTTCTGCTGTGCCTCGAATGACAACACCGTCCGCAACCTCAACACCTTTGTCTAGAATGGCATATTCAACCTGGGCTCCTTGACCAATCACAACACGAGGGAATAAAATGCTGTCTTTCACCACACTATCTTTGTGAACATAAATGTTACGAGATAGGACTGACTGAACTACTTCACCCTCAATGATACTACCAGAAGCAAACTGAGAAGTACTTACTTTTGAAGTATTCGCATAGTAGGTTGGTTCTTCATTCTTAACCTTGGTATAAATCTTTTGGTTAGGTGAGAAGAGAGAGTAGAATTTTTGAGACTCCAACATATCAATATTGGCTTGATAATAGGATTGAACGGAGTGAATATTGGCTAGATAGCCCGTGTATTCGTAAGCAAAAGCACCTTCTTTTACAGCTAAATCGCGGAGTACATAGCGTAATTTTTCTGGATATTCTTTTTGAACTTCTTCTTCAAGTCGTTCAATCAACCACGGAGTATCAACGACGAATATATCTGTAGACATGTTGAAAAGTTCATCTGTTGATTTGGCATCAAAAAGTTTATGAGAAAGAACATGGTCTGTTTCATCCACTTCCAAGATGGCATTAACATCTGAAATATCCTTTTTAGGTAATTTCTTATAAACAACTGTAATCGGACGACCGGCAGTAGTATGTAAATGGAATACTTGATTGAGGTCAATATTCACCACGATATCACAGTTAAGTGCAACCGTCTGATTTGATCCTGAACGTTTCAAATAAGTGAGAAGCTGTTGGTAATATTCTTTCCCAACTGTGCTACTTTCAACACGCGTATTATAAATACCTAGATAGTAGTGACTGAGAAGGGTAGATAAGCCCCACTCACGTCCTGAACGAATATGGTCAAAGACTGAACTGATATTGTCTTGTTGGAAAATTCCAAAGACACTACGAACACCAGCATTTGCAAGGCTAGAAAGAGGGAAATCAATTAAACGATATTTTGCTCCAAATGGCAAGCTAGCCACCGGACGGTGTTCTGTTAACGTTGACATATCATGAAAACCAACGGTGTTTCCTAAAATGGCTGAATATTTATCAATCTTCATCTGATGCTACCCCCACTACTTCATTGTATCCTACTACTTGTACTTCGTCTGTTCCATCAATTTCGACACCTTCAGAAATAACAGCACCCTCACCAATAATGGCACGTTTAATTTTTGCACCTTTTCCGATAATGGCACCACTCATGATTACAGAGTCTACTACTTCAGCACCCTCACGTACTTGCGCTTCTGTTGAGAGAATGGAATGCTTAACAGTTCCATCCACGAGACAGCCATCCACAACTAAAGAATCTTCTACATGAGCGTGTTTTCCAATAAAGTTTGGTGGTGAAATCAAGTTCCGTGAGTAGATTTTCCACTGACGATCACGACTATCCAAAGCGTTGTTTGGATCAATGTATTCCATATTGGCTTCCCATAGAGACTCGATAGTACCAACGTCTTTCCAGTAACCCTTGAATTCATAAGCATAGACACTTTCACCAGACTCAAGGTAATTTGGAATAACGTTTTTACCAAAGTCTGACATATCTACCTTGTTCTTTTCAGCAGCAACAAGCATATTGCGGAGACGTTTCCAATCAAAAATATAAATCCCCATTGAAGCCTTTGTAGACTTAGGTTGAGCAGGTTTTTCTTCAAATTCAACGATACGATTGTTTGCGTCAGTATTCATGATACCAAAACGGCTAGCTTCTTTGAGGGGTACATCCAAGACAGCTACTGTCAAACTGGCATTGTTGTCCTTGTGAGATTGGAGCATGTCATCATAGTCCATCTTGTAGATGTGGTCACCAGAAAGGATCAAAACATATTCTGGATTGATACTGTCGATGTAGTCAATGTTTTGGTAGATAGCGTGGCTAGTTCCTTCAAACCAACGATTTCCCTCGCTTGCAGAGTAGGGTTGAAGGATGGAAACACCTGTGTTAATACCATCTAGTCCCCAGCTCGAACCATTTCCGATATGGTTGTTCAAGGCAAGAGGTTGATACTGCGTAATAACACCGACGTTGTGAATCCCAGAGTTAGCACAGTTTGAAAGAGCAAAGTCAATGATACGGTAGCGCCCACCGAATTGCACTGCTGGTTTGGCAATGCTTTGAGTGAGTTTTCCGAGACGTGTTCCTTGCCCACCGGCAAGGATCAAAGCTAGCATTTCATTCTTCATTTTCTACTCCTTTTTGGGTTTTATTTGTGACAGTTTTAGTTGGTTTCAAGCGACGTTTAATCTTCCAGATACTTGCTCCCATAGCTGGCAGGGTAAAAGTCAAGGTCTGCTCATAATCCTTCCATAATCCTTCTTGAGTTTGAACCGTTTGGTTGTATTCTTTCCAGACACCACCCCATTGTTCCAATTCTGTATTCCAAACTTCTTCATAAACTCCTGCGACAGGAAGTCCGATTGTAAAGTCTTTTCGTTCAACAGGCGCCATATTAAAGACACAGACTAGCATTTCACCCTTTTTACTCTTACGAATAAAGGAAAGGACACTCTGATCTCTATTATCCGCATCGATAATTTCGATGCCATCGTAGCTGGTGTCAATTTCCCAAAGGCAACGGTGCTCTTTATAGAATTGATTGAGTTGAGAAGTGAAGTACTTCATCTTAGCATTCATTGGATCTTCCAAGTTAGACCATTCTAGCTGTTCCTCAGACTTCCACTCTAAGAACTGACCATATTCGCTTCCCATGAACAAGAGTTTCTTACCTGGATGACAAATTTGATAGGTGTAAAGATTGCGCAAACCTGCAAATTGATTGTATCGATCTCCCCACATCTTGTGCATCATGCTTTTCTTACCATGTACGACTTCATCATGCGAGAATGGTAAGAGGTAGTTTTCATTGAAAACATACATAAAGCTGAAGGTCACAAGATTAAAATCATACTTGCGATAAATTGGATCTTCCTCGTAGAAACGGAGAATATCGTTCATCCAGCCCATATTCCATTTATAGTCAAAGCCAAGACCACCCATTTCTTTCATGCCAGTAATCTTTGTTGCTGATGAACTTTCTTCTGCAATCATCATGATATCTGGATGAGCTAACTTAATCACTGTGTTTAAACGTTGAAGGAAATAATAACCTTCATAGTTAAGGTTTCCACCGTCTTTGTTTGGAGTCCAAGGAGCATTATCATAATCTAGGTAAAGCATATTGCTCACTGCATCGACCCGAATACCATCTAAGTGGTAAAAATCAATCCAGAATTTAATACTTGAAATCAAGAAAGACTGGACCTCATTTTTCCCGAGGTCAAAATTCAGCGCACCCCATCCATAGTTGTGAGCCTTGTTGTGATCTTGGTATTCAAAAGTTGGTGTGCCGTCATAATATGCTAATGCATCATCATTAATAGTGAAATGGCCTGGCACCCAGTCTACGATAACACCGATATTATTTATATGACACTCTTCAACGAAATCTTGGAATTCCTCAGGTCTGCCATAGGAATGTTCAAAAGCAAAGTAACCCATAAGCTGATAGCCCCAGCTCAAGCCAAGTGGGTGAGCCATTAATGGCATGAACTCAATATGTGTATAGTTCATCTCAACTAAGTATGGAATCAACTCGTCTTTCAGTTGCGAAAAAGTATAGGGACTACCGTCTGGATTTCTCTTCCAAGATCCTGCATGGGCCTCGTATATATTAACTGGTCTCTCGAAAAATCCCAAACGCTTGCGACGTGCTAGCCAAAGACCATCTTTCCATTTCTTTTCACGGATATTGGTCAGAACTGCTCCTGTACCCGGTCTAGCTTCAAAATAAACTGCCAACGGATCAATCTTCATAATCTGGTGACCATTTGCACGCGTGATATGATATTTATAAATCTGACCTTCCTGAGCCTGACTAGTAAAGACTTCCCAAACACCTGCTTCATTACGAACCATAGGAATTTGATTCTCGACCCAATTAGTAAAATCCCCAACTAGATGAACTGCTTGTGCATTTGGTGCCCAAACCCTAAAGGTATAGCCTATTTCTCCGTTTTTCTCCTCTCTATGTGCTCCTAAATAATGCTGGAGGTGAAAGTTTTCACCTGTAGTAAAGGTTCTTAATGCTTCTTGATTATTCATTCGATCCCCTCTCTTTTGTAAGCGTTTTCTATAATTCTATTATACACTCTTTTAAGATAACTTTCAAGTAATTTACGAAGAAAATCATATTTTTTTATGAAAGTCTTCAAAAAATTACCGAGCATTTTAAAAAAGATATCTCGAAAATAGAATACGAAACAATTTCCATATATTTTTTTATTATAATACCAGAATATTCGTTTTTTAACAATTTTAAACTGTATTTTTTTGAAAAAAATAAAATCAGGAAATCGATTTCCTGATTTTATATATTATTTTACATCAAATACAATGGATTTAACATTTGTCATCGCTTCGATACTATATTTAATTCCTTGCACTCCTGCTCCAGAACCTTTTACACCAAGGAATGGGAAATTATCTGGTCCGCGTTGTGTTTTATTATTAATATGAACGGTTCCCACTTCAAGTTTCTCAGCGATTTCAAATGCCTTCTTAAAGTCATTTGTAAAGACAGAGGATTGAAGACCAAACTCAGATTCATTGGCAATTGCTACTGCTTCATTCGCATCTGCGACACGAATAATTGGTAGAACAGGTCCAAACGGTTCCTCCCATGCCACTTTCATATCTTTTGTAACTTGGTCAAAAAGCACTGGCCAGAGAAGATTGTCTTCACGCTTGATTGGTGTAAGAGCCTGAGCACCTTTTTCTTGTGCATCTTCAATCAAGTCCCAGATGAAATCAGCTGAAGCGTTATCAATAACAGGTGTGATATCAGCATTGTCAAATGGATCACCGACTGTTAGCTTAGCGACTTTAGCCTGGAGCAATTCGGCTAACTTGTCTGCTACGCTTTCTACAACTAAGACACGTTTGATAGCGGTACAGCGCTGACCAGAGTAGCTAAATGCACCACCTACGATTTGATTGGCTGCATTTTCCAAATCTGCATCTTCTAAAACGATTGCTGCATCTTTCCCGCCAAGCTCCAGCATAACTGGGCGCATACCAGCTAAACGACCGATACGCTCACCAATCGGTGTTGAACCTGTAAAGTTAATGAAGTTCACTTCCTTGTGTTCGATGATGTAGTCTCCGATCTCAGAACCACGTCCAGTGATGGTGTTAAAGACACCTGCTGGAATTCCGGCTTCGTCAAATGCTTTAGCTAGCAAGAGACCAGAAATAGATCCTTGCGTTGGTGGCTTAAACATAACAACATTCCCTGCAATCAAAGCCGGAGCAATCTTGGATCCAGAAAGGTTGACTGGGTAGTTAAATGGCGCAATAGCTAAGACAACTCCAACTGGCTCACGACGGACAACGGCTAGTTTGTTTTTACTTGCAGCTTCAAAACCGCCACCTTCCATCGCTTGTCCAGTAATACGGATACCTTCCTCAGCAGCAAAACGGATCAAATCTGCTGTACGTACTACTTCTCCAATGGCTGCTTTAATCCCTTTTGCAACCTCTTTGGCAAGAATTGTACCAATTTTTTCTTTATCACGTTCCAAAATATCTGCTGTCTTATGCAAATAGGCTGCACGCTCAACTGGTGCTAAATCACGCCATGCGGGGAGAGCTGCACGCGCAGCTTTCATAGCCTCATCTACTTCAGCCTGACTCATAGCAGGTACTGTGCCTAGTTTTTCTTGATTGATAGGAGAATAGATCGTAATCTCGTTCTCTGATGATTTCCATTTTCCATTCACTAAATTCTGATAATTTGTCAAATTCTCTTCCTCCCGAAAATGATTAAAACTTATTTTATCAAATTTTCAGAAAATTACAACCCTTTTTGTGAAAATATTGATATTTTTTTCACAAACTTGATTCTTCAAATTATTTGAATTTTATTCCTATTAGATAATATTGGTTTTTCAATAAAAATCAAAAAAGGTCTAGTTAATCTAAACCTTTTTAGAACATTAATTTACGAGAGTACTTTTAAGACTACGACACTGGTATCATCAATCACATTTGATTCTTTAGAACGACTATTAGACACCAGCATTTCAAGATTTCCTGCATTCTCAAAGTAGAAGGAAGTCCCCTTCGCATTAAAGACTACCAATAAGTGCTCTGGTCCACCGTGAATTTCGTAAACAATCCACCCACTATTTTCAGCAGCTGTATGGACGAAGACATGGCGATAAACTTCTTCGTATGTAGGATGAGAGAAGGCGCTGGTCTGTGTTTTGAGGCGAATAATCTGACGGATAAAGTCAATGCTCTCTTTTCTCTCATTGATTAAATCCCAGTTGACCTGGTTGACACTATCTGGAGCATTGTAACTATTCATGGCACGTTCTCTATCTGCCGCAGTCAGCTCCCCGTTTTCACCAGTGGCAAGGAGTTTAGTGCGGCCAAATTCTTGCCCCAACTCTATAAAGGACATCCCTTGCATGAGAATGCTCATCGCTGTTGCTGTCTCAACCTGGCGCATAATCTTATCTGAACTGTGATTTGGATGAAGGGTTACTAACAAATCATGCAAGTTGTAATTATCATGGGCTTCCACATAGTTAAGGACTTGGTTTGGGCTAAGATATGAGCCCAACTCTCGACTACCAAGAATAGCTTTGGCTACAATCGGTTCTGTAGCAGCACCACTAACAAATCCTGCCTTGATTGAGCCATAAACTTCTCCTCCTTTGACCGCATCTCGCTGATCATCATTGAAGAATCCAATATTTGGCATCTGATAGGCGTTGTCCTTCTTGGCCTTATCATAAGGTGCAAGACCTGTCCCCATATCCCAACCTTCTCCATAAGTGAGAATACGTGGATCAACTTCATCAAGTGCCCAACGAATTGCCTGCATGGTTTTAACATCGTGAATTCCCATCAAGTCAAAACGGAAACCGTCAATATTGTATTCTTTCACCCAATAAAGGAGTGAGTCAATCATATACTTGCGGAACATTTCGTGTTCACTCGCGGTTTCATTTCCTACTCCTGTGCCGTTTTGGAAGGTTCCATCTGGATTCATACGATAGTAATAATCAGGAACAGTTGTTTGAAAAGGAGCATCAACCGTTGAGAAGGTATGGTTGTAAACGACATCCATAATGACACCGATTCCTGCATCATGATAAGCCTGAATCATGGTTTTGAGATCTCGAATAACCTGTCCAGGATCATCTGGATTACTAGAGAAACTTGTTTCTGGTGCGTTGTAGTTTTGAGGGTCATAACCCCAGTTATAGGTTACATTTCCATCCTCATCATATTCCTTATGGCGATCAAAGATTGGTTGAAGTTGAACATAATTACAACCGAGCGCTTTGACATAGTCAAAGGCAGTTGTTTGACCATACTGGTTAACCGTTCCAGTCTGGGCAGCCCCAAGGAAGGTCCCTCGAAGGTTTTCTGGAACTCCAGATGTCGGTGATTTTGTAAAATCACGAATGTGCATCTCACAGATAACGGCTTTACATGGGTTCTCCAAACGCCAAGGAGCATCTGTCCCATGTTTGACTTTGAATCCTTCTACTTGTCTATCTTGCTGAGAGAGGATAACAGAACGTTTCCCGTCAGAACTTGTAGCGATAGTGTAAGGATCTCGTGTCAAAGTCTGGTGGTGCGGAAACTCAATCTGATACTGATAGGCTTTACCTGCAAGATTTTCATCCAGGTCTACACTCCAAACACCAATAGTATTGTACTTATGGCTGTATGAATAGCTATTCCCACGCTCAAGATTAAAGGTTTTCCAAATCGGCGCGTCGTTACTTGTATTTTCATAAACAACCACTTGGACTGCTGTAGCTGTTGGAGCCCAGAGTTTAAAGCTTGTCTGGTAGTCTGAGATACTATAACCTAACTCTCCTTGGTATCCCCAATGATGATCAAAACTTTCACTGTGAAAGGCTTTATCAAAAGCAAACGGATTTTGATCTTTATAGTAAGAACTTGCAATGGCTGGATTTTCTGAATAATAAACTGTCTCATCACCATCCAAAATCCAAACCTCAGTCAACAGTGGATAATGGTTAAACCGTAGGAGATAGTCCTTTGTCTTTCCATCTATTTCGACAGAAAAGGTCAGAGTATCGAGCCTTTCTGCACTTGTAACTGTAAAGGAGAATTTTGCTCCAAAATAGTCATTTTCATAATACAAATTTTCTTTAATATCCGCCTGTTTTCTACTGAATGAACAAGCGGCATAATCCCCATTTTTTCGGTGAAAATGGATGACTACAGGGTAACTATACATTTCTTTTCCTAATTCCTAATTTCAATTTAAATTTCTTATGTGGTGCTGAAGAATTTAACGGGAAATTCAGCACAATAGAGAATAGTTTTAATAGATATAAAAACACATCAGGAGAGATAGTTCCATACTATCTAACATCTAGTTCTCAACTATTCTTTACGAACTTTCTAGCCAGGCCTCATCGCGAATCTCGATACCAAGTTCTTGCGCTTTTTGGAGCTTGCTTCCTGCATCTGCTCCTGCTACGACAAGATTCGTTTTCTTAGAAACACTGCCTGTGACTTTGGCACCAAGACTTTCGAGTTTACTTTTGGCTTCAGAGCGAGTGAGGCGTTCCAATTTCCCCGTTAGCACAACGGTCAAACCTGACAAGGCCGCATCCGCTACTAGTGTCTGTCCTTTGTAGTCCAAATTAACTCCAGCTTCTTTCAACTCGTCTAAGAGAATCTTCGACCCTTCTGTAGCAAAATAAGTCTGAAGGCTTTGTGCAATTACATTACCCAAGCTCTCGATACTTGCTACTTCCTCTGGATCAGCTTGGGCTAGATTTTCAATAGAGTGGAAATGTTGGAGCAAGAGTTGGCTAGCCTTGCTTCCGACATGGCGAATTCCCAGACCAAACAAGAGCTTTTCAGCAGAGTTTTCCTTGGATGCTTGAATAGCCTGATACAGTTTAGAAGCAGACTTTTCCTTGACGCCCTCTAAAAGGAGGAAATCATCTTCTTTCAAACGGTAAATATCTGCCACATCCTTGACTAAATTGGCAGCAAAAAGCTTTTCAACGATAGATGGACCAAGTCCTGTAATATTCATGGCATCTCGAGAGGCAAAGTGAATCAAACCTTCCATGATTTGGGCAGGGCATCGTGGATTGATACAACGAAGAGCCACTTCATCTTCAAAATGAAGCAAGTGACTGTCACAACTTGGACAATTAGTCGGAATATTTAGTTTTTCTTCAGAAACACGCTTAGACTCTACCACACGCAAAACAGCAGGAATGATGTCTCCAGCCTTATAAACGATAACCGTATCATCTTTGCGGATATCCTTTTCAGCAATATAATCTACATTGTGCAGTGTTGCACGGCTAACAGTTGTCCCAGCAAGCTGAACAGGTGTTAGATTGGCAGTCGGGGTCACAACACCCGTACGACCTACTGTCCAGTCAACTGAAAGGAGTTGAGCTTCTTTTTCTTCAGCGGGAAATTTATAGGCGACTGCCCACTTGGGTGCTTTAACGGTAAAACCGAGTTCTTCTTGACCTGCTAGGTCATTGACCTTGATTACCACCCCATCGATATCGTAAGGCAGTTTCTCCCGTTCTTGTCCTACTTCTTGGATAAAATCCCATATCTCATCTATGCTTTTAGCCAAAATTCGTTTAGGATTAACTACAAAGCCAAGCTGTTCAAGATGCTTCAAGACCTTTTCTTGGCTATCACGAGTAGAAGGGCTGGCTTCTTGATAGAGGAAAGTGGCAAGATTACGCTTGGCCACTACTGCTGTATCCAACTGACGGAGGGTTCCTGCAGCTGCGTTACGAGGATTAGCGAATTCAGGCTCTCCATTTTCTTGGCGGTCTTGGTTGACCTGATCAAACGAAGCGCGTGGCATGTAACACTCTCCACGAACAGTGATATCAAGTTCTTCTGGTAAGGTCAAAGGAATGTCCTTGACGCGCTTGAGATTTTCAGTGATATTCTCACCAACTGAACCATCTCCACGTGTTGCACCGACTACCAAAATTCCCTTTTCATAAGTTAGCGAGATAGACAAACCATCGATTTTCAGCTCGCAAATATAGGTCGGTTGGGGTAATTCCTTTCGAACACGCGCATCAAAAGCTTCTAACTCTTCACGTGAAAAAGCATCCTGCAAACTATAAAGAGGATACTGATGACTGTATTTTTCAAAACCATCTAAAACCTTACCACCAACACGATGGGTCGGACTGTCCGCTAAAACTTGATCTGGATAGGCAGCTTCCAACTCGACTAACTCTCGGTAGAGGCGATCATACTCGCTATCTGAAATCGAGGGATTGTCACTCGTATAGTACTCGGTCGCATAGCGGTTAAGTAAGGCAACTAACTCATTCATTCTTTCATTCATAATCCCATTTTACCACAAAGCAAGCCCTCCTCACAATAGAGAAGGACGGAAAAATGATTCGTAGTGAAATATTTTCTAAAAAAAAAGAAATTATAACTCTTTTTTAAAATGACTTCGCACGTAAATGAGGGAGAAACAAGACAGGACAATAACCCCGCTTCCAATGATCAGAAAAGAAGAGAGATGTACACTTGGTAGCACCGTCATAAGGCCTTTTGCAATCGGCATAAATAGGATGGCTAATGTAAAAATTGTGCTTAGGACTCTGCCCAAGTATTCTCCCTCAACCTTGGTTTGCACCTGAGTAAAAAAGTGAATATTAAAAATCGTCATAAACAGTTCACAAACTAAATTTCCAGAAAAGGAAAGAAAAGTTGGTAGTGGTAATCCCATCATAAAAACTCCAACTCCAGTCAAAGCCAATAGAATCAAAAGATTATAAACACTTGCCTTTATTTTACTAGCTAGAAGAGCTCCGATAATCGAACCAATAGCGCCCATAGTTAAAATAGTTGCATAAGCTCCTTCTACCCCATAAAGACGATTTGAAAAGGGGAGGAGAAATTCAAAAGCTGCAAAAAAGAAATTAACACTGGAAGCTACTAACAAAAGAAAAAAGATCTCTTGCTGGTGCCAGATATAGCCAAGTCCTTCTTTCATATCAGAAAAAATATTTTTCCAGCAGAAAGTCCTTTTCACTTGTTCCTGAGTCTCTTTTTTGGGAAGTAAAGCTACTAAGGTAAATGCAATGAAAAAACTAATGGCATCTAAAACGAGCGTCATATGGAGACTGGCGAATTGTAAAACGATGAAAGACAGTACAGGGGAGCTAACGCCTACAACCTGCAAAACGAGCTCTAAGCGAGCATTGTAGGTCACAATCTCGCCTTTCTCTACAACCTCAGTTATAAAGGCTTTATTGGCTGTACGAGAAAATGCAAAGGCAACCGCCTGAACAATATTGGCAAAAATCAATGCAGCAATCATCAAATTATCATTTCTGATAAAAGAAATAGCCAAACAGAGAAGGCCGCAAACCAAGTCCGTCGTCATCAAAATTTTGCGACGCGAAAAGCGGTCTGAAATCACTCCGCCAAAGGGATTGACCAGAATCGATGTGACGAGTTCAGAAATCTGATAAATTCCAAGAACAGTCTGTCCTATCGTTCCCATTGATGCCAGCCAAACACTGTTTCCATAATCATAGAGCATATTTTCTATCTTATTAATCGCACCACGACTAATCAACTGGATTGCATGTCGATTCATATAAAAAGCTCCTCTCAAATTTTGAAACTATTGTATCAAAACTGAAAGGAGTTCCTTCATATTTCCCTTATTTGGGAAATTTAAGCATTTACAAATTTTTCATAATGTTCCTGATAGTAAGCCACTTGCTCTGGAAGTCCAAGCACATCAAAAATATGCATAGCCTCCTGCATCTGACAACAACCCTCTTCTTTCAGGTCTCTCTGGTAGAGAGCAAAACCTTTGAGATAATGAAAGATATTGCGCTCATAAAGCTTGATACCATTTCCAATCAACTTCTCCACATAGTCCTCAAAATAGTCCGCATCCGCAAAGGAACGGTTCTCCAAACAATGCTGGTAACAGTTAAGAGCTAAAATCAAAACGAGTTTACGATGCCGACCAATTTCCTTGTAGTACTCTTCCCGCTCCATGACTTCTCTGCCAATCCGAGCTACATAGTCCACATTGTAGAAAGTATAGAGATTACCGAAAAGAATCAACTCATACATAGTCCATTCTTCTGTTTGAAAAAGATAATCTGCTACCTTTTCCAAATCACTCTGACTCATCGAGTAATGAGCATCTCTTTGACAAATAAGGCCTTGTAGCAGAATCCAATTCAGCTCAAAATAGAAGGGATTGGTCGAACTCTTCGCTTTCTGTAGTTGTTCTTTTTGAAGCTGTTGAAAACCTGCAATATCATTTGAGTAGTAAAGCGGAATAATCTGCGCCATCAAGGCAACGTGTTCATGATTTTGAAAATCCCTAGCCTTGTCCATGAAATTTTCAATGGTCACATGAATATTGTCCAAAATCTCAAAGAACCGAGAAACTGCTAAATCAGACTCCCCAAGCTCGAAGCGAGATAACTGAGAGATTGAACACGATTCACCTGCCGCCTCTTTTAAGGAATACTTTCCACTTGTTCGAAATTCACGAAATACCTTTCCAAGATGTTCCATTTATTACACCTGCTCCGATAATTCTTCCCACTCAAGCATGGCTTCTTCCTGACGATGGCTAATTTTGTCCAGTTCAGTCTGAAATTCCATGAGCTTTTCAGCATCATTGGTTTCCAGCATTTTTTCAGAAATGGCTTGACTTTGAGTTTCTAACTCTTCAATTTCAGCCTCTAAACTTTCGATTTGTCGCATGAGCTTACGGGCTTCTTTCTGACTTTCTTTCTGAGCTTGGTAGTCATTAACTGGACTTGTTTCTTTTGCTTGATTACTAGTTGAAGCTTCTTCTGTCTGAGTCATTTCTACTTCTGCTTTCTTTTCAACATAGTAGTCATAATCTCCAATGTAGAGGGTTGAACCACTCTCAGACAATTCCAGTACATGAGTGGCTACACGATTGATAAAGTAACGGTCGTGGCTGACAAAGAGCAAAGTCCCATCAAAATCAATCAAGGCATTTTCCAATACTTCCTTACTATCAATGTCCAAGTGGTTGGTCGGTTCGTCAAGAATCAGGAAGTTATTGTTTTCCATTGAAAGTTTTGCAAGAAGCAAACGAGCTTTCTCGCCACCTGACAGCATCCCGACTGACTTTTTAACATCATCTCCTGAGAAAAGGAAGGCACCAAGGCGGTTGCGGATCTCAACTTCTGGAGTTAGTTTAAAATCATTCCAGAGTTCATCCAGAACAGTATTACTTGGTGTCAACTTGCTTTGAGTCTGATCATAGTAGCCAACCTCAACATTAGCACCAAATCGCTTTTCTCCCTTGATAAAAGGAATCTGGTCTACTATAGACTTGATAAAGGTTGATTTGCCAATACCATTTGGTCCGACAATCGCAACAGCGTTCATCTTACGAAGGTCTAGATTGATTGGCTCTGAAAGTATTTCCCCATCATAACCAATGGCTGCATTTTCAACTGTCAAAACGACATTTCCCGACGTTTTTTCAGACTGGAAGGTCATGTTGGCTGATTTCTTACCAGCTTCTGGCTTGTCCAAACGCTCCATTTTTTCCAATTGTTTCCGGCGAGATTGGGCACGTTTGGTCGTTGAAGCTCGGACTAGATTTCGATTAACAAAATCCTCTAGTGCTGCAATTTCCTTCTGCTGCTTTTCATAGTTTTTTGCTTCAGTTGCTAGCTTTTGCTCCTTTAACTCAACAAAACGAGAATAATTTCCCACATAGCGATCCAAAGAATGCTTGGTCAAATCTAGCGTAATCGTCGCAACCTTATCCAAGAAGTAACGGTCGTGGCTGACAATAATGAGCGCACCGCTATAGTTCACCAAGTAATTCTCTAGCCAGGCAATGGTTTCAATATCCAAGTGATTGGTCGGCTCATCCAAGACCAAGAGATTGGGCTTTTCAAGGAGCATTTTGGCAAGTGCTAGACGAGTATTTTGACCACCAGAAAGCTCGTCAACTTTCATCTGCCACATAGACTCGTCAAACTTGAATCCATTTAAGATAGCACGGATATCAGCTTCGTAGGTGAAGCCACCAGCCTGACGGAAATTCTCTGATAAACGATCATAATCCGCCATCAGTTTATCCAGATCTTCACCAGACTTTTCACCCATCTCCAGTTCCATCTGACGAAGTTGCTTCTCAGTCCGACGCAAGTCATCAAAGACGTGAAGCATTTCATCATAGATGGTATTTTCAGACTCAAAACGGCTATCTTGGGCCAGGTAAGACAGAGAAACATCTTTTTTCTTATTGATTTCTCCACTGGTTGGCTCCTCTTCTCCAACCAAAATCTTCAAAAGAGTGGACTTACCTGCCCCATTTTTCCCAACAAGAGCAATTCGGTCTCGTTCATCTACTTGCAGGTTGATATGTTCAAAGAGAACCTCTCCAGCAAAAGATCGTTCAATTTTATTAGCTTGTAAAATAATCATACATCTATTTTACTATCTTTTTCTCTTTTGCACAATTACGATAGAAAAAGTTCGAGTTATAAACCCGAACTATTCATCTTCTTTTTCATTAGAAAGCGTATTGGGCTGTTCTTCTACAATGAAATAAAAGTAAATTTCCTACATTTTAAGTTATGCTAACGTTTTACTAAAATGTCAAATAGTGATATAATGAAAGCGATTAAAGTAAATAAACAAAGGAGACACTCTATGACTTACCAAGAAAATTATCAAAAATGGGTCGATTTTGCCGGCCTTCCCGACTATCTTCGTCAAGATTTAGAAAACATGGACGAAAAAACAAAAGAAGATGCTTTCTACACCAATCTTGAATTTGGTACTGCAGGTATGCGCGGCTTGATCGGTGCAGGTACAAACCGCATCAACATCTATGTTGTTCGTCAAGCAACTGAAGGATTGGCTCGTTTGATTGAGTCAAAAGGTGGAAACGAAAAAGAACGCGGTGTTGCAATTGCCTACGATAGCCGCCACTTCTCACCTGAGTTTGCCTTTGAATCTGCTGCAGTTCTTGCTAAACACGGTATCAAATCTTACGTATTTGAAAGCCTTCGTCCAACTCCAGAACTCTCATTTGCAGTTCGTCACCTCAACTGTTTTGCAGGTATCATGATTACTGCCAGCCATAACCCTGCTCCATTTAACGGTTACAAGGTTTACGGTGAAGACGGTGGACAAATGCCTCCACACGATGCAGACGCTTTGACTACTTATATTCGTGCTATCGAAAATCCATTCGCTGTCGAAGTTGCTGATGTCGAAGCTGAAAAAGCTTCTGGCTTGATTGAAGTTATCGGCGAAGCTGTTGATGCAGAATACCTCAAAGAAGTCAAAGACGTAAACATCAACCCAACCTTGATTGAAGAGTTTGGTAAAGACATGAAGATTGTCTACACACCACTTCATGGTACTGGTGAAATGTTGGCCCGTCGTGCTCTTGCACAAGCTGGATTTGACTCAGTTCAAGTCGTTGAAGCACAAGCAACTCCAGACCCAGACTTCTCAACTGTTAAATCTCCAAACCCAGAAAACCAAGCAGCCTTTGCACTTGCTGAAGAACTCGGCCGTCAAGTTGGTGCTGATGTTCTTGTGGCGACTGACCCAGACGCTGACCGTGTTGGTGTTGAAGTGCTTCAAAAAGATGGGAGCTACCTCAACCTTTCAGGTAACCAAATCGGTGCTATCATGGCTAAATACATCTTGGAAGCTCATAAGAGTGCTGGAACTCTTCCTGAAAATGCTGCTCTCTGCAAATCCATCGTATCAACAGACTTGGTAACGAAGATCGCTGAAAGCTACGGCGCAACCATGTTCAACGTTTTGACTGGCTTCAAATTTATCGCAGAGAAAATCCAAGAATTTGAAGAAAAACACAATCACACTTACATGATGGGATTTGAAGAAAGCTTCGGTTACTTGATTAAACCATTCGTGCGTGATAAAGACGCCATCCAAGCCGTTCTTGTCGTTGCTGAACTTGCTGCCTACTACCGTTCACGTGGTTTGACACTTGCTGATGGTATCGAAGAAATCTACAAAGAATACGGCTACTACGCTGAAAAGACCATCTCTGTTACCCTTTCTGGTGTCGATGGTGCAGAACAAATCAAAGCAATCATGGCTAAATTCCGTAACAATGCTCCGAAAGAATGGAACGCTACAGCTATCACTGTTGTAGAAGACTTCAAAGCTCAAACTGCTACTGCTGCTGATGGTACTGTGACAACTTTGACTACTCCTCCAAGTGATGTGTTGAAATATACACTTGCTGACGGTTCATGGATTGCAGTTCGCCCTTCAGGTACAGAACCAAAAATCAAGTTCTACATCGCAGTTGTTGGTGAAAGCAACGAAGATTCACAAGCTAAGATTGCTAACATCGAAGCGGAAATCAATGCGTTTGTGAAATAACACTCTATAAAGATGAGATAAACTAGTCTCATCTTTTTTTCGTATCAAATCTAAGCAATTTTAGGAACTTTGTGGCATACTAGACATATCAATGAAAGCGAGGTAAACTCATGGAACAATTTTTAGAAAATATTAAAGATCTTGAAGTCACAACTGTTGCCCGTGCTCAAAAAGCACTTGATAAGAAAGAAACTGCAACCTTCTTCATCGGTCGTGAAACTTGCCCTTACTGCCGTAAATTTGCTGGTACATTGGCAGGTGTCGTATCTGAAACCAAAGCCCACATCTACTTCATCAACAGTGAAGAACCAAGCCAACTCAATGAATTGCAAGAATTCCGCTCACGTTATGGAATCCCAACTGTTCCGGGATTCGTTCATGTTGCTGATGGCCAAATCAATGTTCGTTGCGACTCTTCCATGTCAGCAGAAGAAATCAAAGAATTTGCAGGATTGTAAAAAATATAAAAAAGAAGGCACTCGCCTTCTTTTTTATATATCTGTCAATGGTGTTGCAGTATCTGGGGAAGTGTCGTAAACTTTAAAGTCTACTCCTACTCCCAAATCAGCCTGTGCTAGCTGGTTAACCATGGTCATATGAGCCAGCTCCTTGATATTGTTCTCTTTGGACAAATGCCCGAGGTAGATTTTCTTGGTTCGATTTCCCATTGCACGAATCATGGCCTCAGCACCATCCTCGTTAGAGAGGTGACCGAGATCCGATAGAATTCTCTGTTTGAGACGCCAAGCGTAAGATCCTGCTCTCAAGATTTCTACGTCGTGGTTGGACTCGATGAGATAACCGTCTGCATTTTCGACAATTCCTGCCATACGGTCACTGACGTAACCTGTATCGGTCAGCATGACAAAGCTCTTGTCGTCTTTCATAAAGCGGTAAAACTGGGGTGCTGCCGCATCATGGCTAACCCCAAAACTCTCAATATCAATATCGCCAAAGGTTTTGGTTTTACCCATTTCAAAAATATGCTTCTGTGATGAATCCACTTTACCGAGGTACTTGCTATTTTCCATAGCCTGCCAGGTTTTTTCATTGGCGTAAAGGTCCATACCATATTTGCGAGCCAATACACCAACTCCATGAATATGATCTGAATGTTCATGCGTAATCAAAATAGCATCCAAATCTTCTGGCTTACGATTGATTTCGCTCAAAAGACTGGTGATTTTCTTACCAGACAAGCCTGCATCCACTAAGATTTTCTTTTTTGGAGTTTCCAGATAAAAGGAATTTCCACTGGAACCTGATGCTAAAATACTGTATTTAAAGCCTTTTTCACTCATTCTAGTCTTCTATTTCGTCCTCCCATATTTCTTCTTTTACGGCATCCTTATCATAAGGGAGCACTATGGTAAAGGTTGAGCCCTTACCGTATTCGCTTTTTGCCCAAATAAAACCATTGTGTTGTTTGATGATTTCTTTCGCGATAGCCAGACCCAAACCAGTCCCACCTTGAGCACGACTTCTTGCGCGATCCACACGGTAAAAGCGATCAAAAATCCTAGGCAAATCTTGTTTTGGAATCCCAAGACCCTGGTCAGAAATTGATAAAATCATCTGGTCATCCGTGGTTTTCATGCTAACCGTAATCTTCCCACCATCTGGTGAATACTTGATGGCATTGTTAAGAATATTATCAATCACCTGGGTCATCTTATCCGTATCAATCTCAATCCAAACTGAAGTTATTGGATAATCTCTCACTAGCTCATATTTTTTCTCTTCATCCTGATTTCTCATCTTATCAAAACGGTTGAGGATGAAGGTGATAAAGGCTGTAAAGTTAATCAACTCTATATCCAGTTTAGTAGTCGCATTGTCAATACGAGATAGATGCAAGAGATCTGTCACCATACGCATCATACGGTTGGTTTCATCGAGTGAAACCTTAATAAAATCAGGGGCGACAGGATCATACAGAGCTCCCTCATCCAAGGCTTCGAGATAAGATTTAACACTGGTCAAAGGAGTACGCAACTCATGACTGACGTTTGAAACAAAGAGTCTTCGCTCACGCTCTTCCTTCTCTTGCTCGGTCGTATCATGTAAAACGGCAACCAAACCAGAGATGAAACCTGACTCACGGCGGACAAGGGCAAAACGTACACGAAGGCTCAAATATTCACCATTAGCATCCTGAGAATCAATCGTCAACTCAGGTATCTGTGTAATCAGGTCACGAAGCTCATATTCATCTTCTATCTTAAGTAATTCGAGGATACTTTTGTTAAGAACCTCTTCTTTCTGCACACCTAATTGTTTCTTGGCCATGTCGTTAATCATGATAATCTGACCACGGCGATTGGTCGCAAGAACACCATCTGTCATATAGGAAAGAATGCTATGCAGCCTTTTACTCTCTTGTTCCAGATTTTCTTGGGTCAAACGAATGACTTCTGACAAATCATTCAAGTTATTGGTGATGTTGGTGATTTCTGTGCTACCTTGCAAGTCCAAAACTTGAGAATAGTCACCTGCAATTAAGTCCTTAACCTTCTGATTTATCTCTTTTAACCGGATGTTATCCCGACGGTTTTCCAGCAAGAGCAAGGTCACCACTAGTATAAAGCCAAGTAAAATCAGGATAAAGATAAAATCACTGGTCAGAATAGTTTGTCTAATATCTTCAATCATTATTTTTCATATAGTAGCCAACACCACGACGTGTGAGGATATACTCTGGACGGCTTGGTGTGTCTTCAATTTTTTCACGCAAACGTCGGATAGTCACGTCCACTGTACGAACATCACCAAAATAGTCATAACCCCAAACGGTCTCAAGCAAGTGTTCACGCGTAATCACTTGTCCAATATGAGATGCCAAGTGATACAAGAGTTCAAACTCACGGTGGGTCAAATCTAATTCCTCACCATATTTCTTAGCCACATAAGCATCTGGAACGATTTCCAAATCACCAATTTGTAAGGGCTGCGTCCTCTTCTCATCAGACTCTTGGCTATCTACTGAAGCAAGATCTGTACGACGAAGCAGAGCCTTGACACGGGCTTGTAACTCACGGTTCGAGAAGGGCTTTGTAACATAATCATCTGCACCTAACTCCAAACCGATAACCTTGTCAAACTCGCTATCCTTAGCCGAGAGCATAATAATTGGCACACTACTGGTCTTACGAATAGCTTTAGCAACTTCTAAACCATCAATTTCCGGAAGCATCAAGTCTAGAATAATAATATCTGGTTGCTCTGCTTCAAATAGCTCAATTGCTTCACGACCATTAGATGCGGTTACAACTTCGTAACCTTCCTTGGTCATATTAAACTTAATAATATCCGAGATCGGTTTCTCATCATCTACAATTAATATTTTTTTCATTTCATCACCTTTTCTCTATCTATTATAACAAAAAAATACAAAGAAGGCACAAATGGCTACTGTAAGCCTTCATCTTCAAGAGCTGTTTTATAAGCCTGCCAAATCTTTTGTTGAGGTTTAGCAAGTGGATAATCAGAAAATTCCTGAGGGAAAACCCAACGAACTTCTCTGTCAGAAAACTGTTTTGTTTCCGACACTTGACCAGCTAGGATTTGAATATGCCATTTCCGATGACTAAATACATGCTTGACCTGGTCAAATACTTGATGGGACCAATTCACTTCTAAATCATAATCCTGCTCAAAGTTTTCTTGAGGGCTTGGTCCAAATGCTCTGCTTTCCTCTTTGACTTGTGAAAAGAGATCTAGCTGATCGTCATCACTTGAGAAATCATCAACTTCGATCAGGGGGAAATGCCAAAAACCGGCTAGTAGTTTCTCGCTTTCGTTTTTCTCAAGTAGATATTGACCATGGTCATTGCGTACAACCAAAGCCTTGAGATAGATTGGGAGGGGCTTTTTCTTGGGTTCTTTAATCGGATATACATCCATAGTACCATTCTGATACGCCGCACTAAAGTCCTTAACAGGGCTTTCTTCTGGTCTAGGATTAACTGGCGCCTCTATGTTAGAACCTAAATCCATCAGAGCTTGGTTAAAGTCTCCTGGCCGTTTCGGGTCAATCAAGATTTCCATCATTGCCTGAAAAATTTTGCGATTGCTGGGAACTCCGATATCATGATTAATCTCAAACAAGCGCGCCAAAACCCGCATAACATTGCCATCAACCGCTGGCTCAGGCAAGTTAAAAGCGATACTAGAAATAGCTCCCGCAGTGTATGGTCCAATCCCTTTCAAACTAAAAATTCCTTCATAGGTGTTTGGAAATTGACCCCCAAAGTCAGCCATAATCTGCTGGGCTGCAGCCTGCATATTGCGTACTCGAGAATAATAGCCCAATCCTTCCCAAGCCTTCAGTAGACGCTCTTCAGGGGCATTCGCCAGACTTTCAACAGTTGGGAACCAGTCCAAGAATCGTTCGTAGTATGGAATAACTGTATCCACTCTGGTCTGCTGCAGCATGATTTCAGATACCCAGATGTGATAAGGATTTTTACTTCTCCGCCAAGGTAAATCTCGCTTGTTTTCATCATACCACTTGAGGAGTTTTTCACGAAATGAAATGATCTTCTCCTCTGGCCACATGTCAACACCATGTTCTTTCAAATCTAACATATATCTAGTATAACATAGAAGCTTCTAACTGTCCTTTTCTCAGTACTAAAAAGCCTCTTCCCATAGGGAAAGAGGTCTATTTCTTATTGATGAACTGCTTGGGCAGCAGTGATAAGGGTCAACTTGTACACATCATCGGCATTACATCCACGAGAAAGGTCGTTTACTGGCTTGTTCAAACCTTGCAGAACAGGACCTACAGCCGAGAAACCACCAAGACGTTCTGCAATCTTGTAACCGATATTTCCTGCTTCGATACTTGGAAAGATAAAGACAGTTGCTTGACCAGCAACGTTACTTCCTGGAGCTTTCAAAGCTGCTGTTTCAGGGTGGAAGGCAGCGTCAAATTGCAATTCCCCATCGATTTCAAGGTCTGGACGTAGTTCGTGCGCACGTTGTGTAGCTGCTACTACCTTATCAACGTTCTCACCAAAACCAGAACCTTTAGTAGAATAGCTCAACATAGCAATTTTGGGTTCGATACCAAACATTTTCGCAGTGATTGCTGAGTTAATAGCAATTTCAGCTAAGGCATCTGCATCAGGATTAATGTTGATCGCACAGTCTCCGAAAAGATAACGTTCTGAACCACGAGTCATCAAGAAGGCACCTGAAGTACGAGTAACATTAGGACGAGTTTTAATGATTTGAAGGGCTGGACGAACTGTTGCAGCAGTTGAGTGAAGTGCACCTGAAACCATACCGTCAACCAAGCCCATATATACTAGCATTACACCAAAGTAGTTAACGTCTTCACGCAAGAGTCTAACAGCTTCTTCTTCTGATATCTTACCGTTACG
Source organism: Streptococcus oralis (assembly GCF_023109005.1). Taxonomy (GTDB): domain Bacteria; phylum Bacillota; class Bacilli; order Lactobacillales; family Streptococcaceae; genus Streptococcus; species Streptococcus oralis_BU. Next base: position 27,285 of record NZ_JALDTU010000008.1, read on the forward strand.
ACGTTCAACGAGCGCAGCAACCATTTCGTCAAACTTAGCGTAGTGGTCAGGGTCGATAACTTCGTAACCTTCAGTGATTCCTTCGATTTCAAGGTAGATTTTGATTTTTTCAGGGTTACCAAGCAATACTGGGATAACATCTGTTTCTTTAACCAAACGTTTTGTAGCTTGGAGGATACGAGGTTCTTTCCCTTCAGGGAGAACGATGCGTACATTTTTACCAACTAGGTTGGTTTTTAGACTTTCAAAAACTTCCATGAGTTTCTCCTTTAATATTAATTAATTGATAACTTAGTTATTAAATTCTTAAAATCATCTGGCAGTGGAGATGATATTTCCAACTGTTCTTCAAGAAAAGGATGATAAAAAGATAAGAAATGGCAATGTAGCGCTTGACGCTCTATGCCATGCTCTAAACTTCCACCATAGAGGTCATCTCCAAGTAAGGGAAAGCCAATATGGGAAAAATGCACTCGTATCTGATGAGTTCGTCCAGTATGCAGGCGAATATCGACTAGGTGAATATTTCCATAAGACGCTACAACTTTGTAAGACGTATGAGCGTATTTCCCACCTTTGGCAACCCGTCTAGTGATAATGGAGTCCACATCACGAGCAATCGGGGCGATAATCTCCCCTTCTGGCTCCAAGACACCAGCTCCTTTAACTAAAGCAAAGTAACGTTTTTCGATAGACTTTCGTTGCAACTGCTTATCTAAACGTGCATGAGCGTAGCCGTGCTTGGCAAAGAGCATCAGACCAGATGTATCACGATCAAGTCTCGTCACGATATGAACCTGCTGGTTTTCATATTCCTGCTTAACATAGTAGCCTTTGATAAAATTGGCAATGGTGTTGGAATGATTGACACTAGGAATGGAGGCTACTCCATAAGGTTTATTCAAAACCAAAAAGTGGTCATCCTCATACAAGATATCCAGTGAACGGTCGATTGCTTCAAGGGTTTCAAAGCCTTCCTCTGCTGGAATGTCAATGGTAACACTGTCTCCAATATCTAAGAGATAAGTCGCATTTTGAGGTTGGTCATTGACCAGAATAGCCCCACCTCGAAACTTAATCTTAGCCAAAAGTCCCTTGGAAACCTCGTGTTTCTTGAGAAAAGTTTTGACTTTGACATGCTCATCTGCGGTAAATTCGAACCTCATTCATCCACCTCGCCGATGAAGGCATCTTTGACACGATTCCAGAAACTAGTGTGGCTTGGTGTCGCTACGAAGTGAATCTTGTGATGGTCGATTTGATACTCAATCCGTTCGATATTACGGAATGAATAGACACTGTTATCTACTGATATCGTGTGGTAATCATTGCGTGTCGGCAAGAGTTCAATCTTATCTTTTTTTGGAATAATGATTGATGATCCCAAAGTGCGATAGACTCGGTTGTTAAGACTCGCTATCTCCGTCAACTGTAAAGCTTCAATGGTCGGATGCAAGACAGCTCCACCCAAGGACTTGTTGTAGGCAGTACTTCCCGTCGGCGTTGAAACAGTCACTCCATCTCCACGAAATCTCTCGAACGGAACATGGTTAATGATGATATCTGCTACCATGGTGCGATCTGATCGACGGATACTAGCTTCATTTAAGGCGCGAAATGTTTTCACTTCTCCATTTTCAAGCGTTACCTTGACATTCAAAACAGGATAGGAAACTTTGGCACCAGTATCTAGTAGGAGATTGGTCACCAACTGATCCAACTCAAAATCACGATAATCTGTGTAAAATCCCAAATGCCCTGTATGAACACCTACAAATCGAACCTTGTCTAACTGATTCTCATACTTGTGGAAAGCAGACAAAAGCATCCCATCTCCACCAATCGAAATGACGATGTCGGGATTGGTATCGTTCAGTATAAAATGTTGTTTCTTTAGTTTTTCCCTCAGTTCATGCAAAACCTTCTGACTCTGCGGCTTTCTATTTGCTATGAGGTCAACTCGTTTACCTGTATTCTTCATCTGTATCGTCACTATTTCCTACACCGTCATTTAATTTTCTGCTCAATGGATCAAAGAGAGCCTGCGCTTCCTGGATGTCATCTCGAATCTTACCCATTTCTTCATCCAGTTGATAAGCAATTTTGGCTGTGATTTCCAGCCTTTTCCTGATTTCTTCTGGGAAATCGCCCTGGTATTTATAATTGAGCGAGTGCTCAATCGTAGCCCAGAAATTCATGGCTAAAGTACGTATTTGAATTTCCGCCAAAATCGTCTTAGCTCCGTTGATCGTATCAACCGTGTACTCGACAACCACGTGATAAGAACGATAACCTGAAGCCTTACGATGAGTGATATAGTCTCGTTCCTGAACGATTCTCATATCTTGGCGTTTACGTAGAATCTCAACTACTTCTTTAACGTCATCAACAAACTGAACCATGACACGTAAACCAGCAATATCTTGCAGATCATGTTCTAGATTTGCATAAGTAATTCCTCGACGAGCCATCTTTTCTTTGATACTTTCAATCGGTTTGACACGACCCGTTACAAACTCAATCGGAGAATGCTTGTTTTGCTTACGATACTGTTTGCGAATTCCTCGAAGTTTTATCTTCAATTCACCAACAGCCTGAATGTAAGGATCTAAAAATTCTTCCCATTCTATGGTCATACTTTCTCCCTTGTAATGTTTGATTGCTCTGTCGAAAATCTTTGATTTTTTCAGTACATTCGTATACAATAAATACATTGTCCATTATACCATAAATCGCTTTCAAAGATATAGAAAAGGTTGAAAAAATGAAACATTTAGAAATAGAATTGAAAACACTTCTGAAAAAAGAGGAATATGAGCATCTAAAAAAACAGTTTTCCCATATCCAGCCCGTCCTTCAGAAAAACTACTACATTGACACACCTGATTTTCAATTACGTGAAAAGAAGGTTGCCATGCGCATTCGCACTTTTGCAGATTGGGCGGAATTGACCTTGAAAGTGCCTCAAACTGTAGGAAATATGGAATACAACCAGAAACTAACTCTTCCAGAAGCTGAATCGTACCTAGAAAAACAAAAACTACCTCAAGGGCTCGTTCTAGAAAAGCTCGCTAAGATTGGTATTGAAAGTCATGACTGGCTTGTTTTAGGCTGCCTTTCGACTCTTCGTTATGAAACGAAAACAGAAATTGGCTTAATGGCGTTAGATGAAAGTCACTACTTTGACCAAACGGACTATGAACTCGAGCTTGAAGTCATAGACCATGAAAAAGGGAAAGCCGATTTTCGGAAATTTTTAGATGAAAATCACATAACTTATCAGAAAGCTCCTTCAAAATTAATTCGTTTTATTAAAAGCATGAAAAAAAGCTGAAATAATCTCCTTTTTTTGGTAGAATAGAAAAGATAAAAATAAAAGAATCTTGCTTTGAAAAACAGAACTTTCTCAAAGGAGATTCACAAAGTTTACAGAGGACGGTCTATAATGTCAGATAGAAACAACATGAAACTTTTCACCCTAAACTCTAACCCAGAAATCGCTCAAAAGATTGCGGATACAGTTGGTGTACCTCTCGGAAAATTATCCTCTCGTCAATTTTCTGATGGTGAAATCCAGGTCAACATCGAAGAAAGTGTCCGTGGTTACGATGTTTACATCATCCAGTCAACCAGCTACCCCGTTAGCAACCACTTGATGGAATTATTAATCATGGTTGATGCTTGTGTTCGTGCAAGTGCTCATAGTATCAACGTTGTCCTTCCTTACTTTGGTTATGCTCGTCAGGATCGTATCGCTTCTTCTCGCGAACCCCTCACTGCAAAATTGGTTGCCAATATGCTTGTCAAGGCTGGTGTAAGCCGTGTTCTAACGCTTGACCTCCACGCTGTTCAGGTCCAAGGTTTCTTTGACATTCCTGTAGACAATCTTTATACTGTTCCTCTATTTGCTAAGCACTACTGTGATAAAGGACTTCTTGGCTCTGATGTTGTTGTTGTTAGTCCAAAGAACTCTGGTGTTAAACGTGCACGTAGTTTGGCTGAATACCTTGATGCTCCTATCGCTATCATTGACTACGCCCAAGACGATTCTAATCGTAACGAAGGCTATATCATTGGGGATGTCGAAGGCAAGAAGGCTATCTTAATTGACGATATTCTAAATACTGGTCGTACTTTCTCTGAAGCTGCCAAAATCGTTGAACGTGAAGGTGCAACTGAGATTTATGCAGTTTCTAGTCACGGTTTATTTGTTGAAGGTGCAGCAGACCTCCTTGACGCTACAAACATCAAGGAAATCCTTGTGACAGACTCCGTAGCAACCAAAGAAAGAACTCCTGAAAATGTATGTTACATTACTGCTAGCGAGTTAATCGGAGATGCGATCGTCCGCATCCATGAAAGAAAACCAGTCAGCCCACTCTTTGCTTACAACAAAAAGAAATAAGGTGATTCTTTGATTTATTTAGACAATGCTGCTACTACTCCTATGTCAGCAGTTGCTATTTCAGAAATGACCAGGGTCATGCAAGAAACCCACGGTAATCCTTCTAGTATTCATAGTCATGGTCGACAGGCTGGCAAACTCTTGCGAGAAGCCCGTCAGGAACTAGCCCAGTTATTGGGGACAAAATCTCAACATATCTTTTTTACGTCTGGCGGTACAGAAAGCAACAATACAGCTATTATTGGCTATTGTCTCCGTCATCAAAATCGTGGAAAACATATCATCACGACAGCTATTGAACATCATTCTGTGCTTGAGACTATCGATTATCTGGTGCAACATTTTGGCTTTGAAGCGACTATCATCCAACCAGTAAATCAAGAAATTACTCCCCAGCAAATTCAAGAGGCCTTACGTGACGATACTATTCTCGTTTCCACTATGTATGCTAATAATGAAACGGGCAGTCTCTTACCTATCGCTGAGATTGGACGTGTTTTAAAAGAGCATCCTGCGGCTTATCATGTAGATGCTGTTCAAGCTATCGGAAAAGTTCCTATCCATCCTGAGGAATTGGGAATTGATTTCCTCAGTGCTTCTGCCCACAAATTCCATGGACCAAAGGGAATCGGCTTTCTTTATGCTTCTTCCGCGGACTTTGATTCCTATCTTCACGGTGGAGACCAAGAACAAAAGAAACGGGCTGGAACAGAAAACCTCGCTGCCATTGTAGGCATGGTCGCTGCTCTCAAAGAGGATTTAGAGCAACAAGCTGAACATTACCAAAAACTAGAGGGATTAAAATCTGCTTTTCTAGATGAGATTGCAGATCTAGAATTCTATCTCAACGAAAGCCAACACCAGCTTCCTTATGTTGTCAACATTGGCTTCCCTAGTCAAAAAAATGATTTGCTCTTACTACGGTTAGATCTTGAAGGAATTTCAATTTCTACCGGTTCAGCTTGTACTGCTGGTATTGTGCAAACCAGTCATGTGCTTGAAGCATTTTATGGACCAGATTCGCATCGTTTGAAAGAATCTGTCCGTATCAGTCTGTCTCCTCTTAATACCGAGGAAGAACTGAAACAACTCGCACAAACCTTAAAAAATATTATTGGAGATTAATCTAATGGCATTCGAAAAAACCATTAAACTACAAAACTGCCACTACGACTATACACTTAGCCCATCTGTCAAAAAGTTCACACTGAAAGATAATACTTTCTTTGAAACAAAAGTTGGAAACTTCGAACTAACTCGTCTGCTTGAGAAAGTACCTAACAGCGGTGAAGGCTTCAACCTAAAAATCATCATCAATAAAGACCTTACAGGTGCTAAACTCAACATCACTGACAAATCTGGCCTTCGTTTGGTCAATATCTTTAAATCAGAAGACCACCACATTCATCAGGAGAAATTCTACTTCCTCATGGACAGCCTTGTAGAACGCGGAATCTTCACAAAAGAAGAAAGATAATTGGCTATGTATCGACTTACCTATCAAGATAACTATCACGTAGAACGTACACTTGAATATAAGGATTACGAAGAGCTTATGTTATCTCTATCAGGTTGTGTAACTCTTCCAGATACATTCCTAGTTACCTCATTAACCTTTGATGATAAAGTTATCTATCAAGGATTGGTCGGAGATCTCTACCGTTTTCTATCACAAGCTAATTTTTAAGACTAAAACTAAGATTTTCTTAGTTTTTTCTTGTTTTTGTTGATTTTTTCACAATGTTTCTATAAAATAGAAGAATAGAAAGGTTGTGGTTTTGTGAAAGATAAACAGTCTGCTATTCCAAAAGCAACAGCAAAAAGACTCTCTCTCTACTATCGAATTTTCAAGAGATTTCATGCCGAGAAAATCGAACGTGCCAACTCTAAGCAAATTGCAGAGGCTATCGGTATCGATTCTGCGACTGTTCGTCGTGATTTTTCCTATTTTGGCGAACTAGGTCGTCGTGGTTTTGGTTATGATGTTAAAAAACTGATGACTTTTTTTGCTGATCTCCTAAATGATAACTCAATTACGAATGTTATGCTGGTTGGGATTGGAAATATGGGGCATGCCCTTCTCCACTACCGCTTCCATGAGCGTAACAAGATGAAAATCATCATGGCATTTGACCTAGATAACCATCCAGAAGTCGGGACCCAGACACCTGATGGAATTCCAATCTATGGTATCTCTCAGATTAAAGAAAAAATCAAAGAAGCAGATGTTAAAACTGCTATCCTAACTGTTCCAAGTGTTAAATCACAAGAAGTCGCCAATCTTTTGGTCGATGCAGGTATAAAAGGTATTCTCAGTTTTTCCCCTGTTCACCTCCACCTTCCAAAAGATGTGGTCGTTCAGTATGTCGATTTGACAAGCGAACTCCAAACCCTCCTCTATTTTATGCGTAAAGAGGATTAGAAAGCGAAAGCATTTATGAAAAAACCAGTTATTGGGATTACAGGAAATGAAAAAGCTCATCCAGATGATGACATCATGATGAGCTATGCAGCAAAGGGCTTTGTTGAAGGAGTCAAGGACGCTGGCGGAATTCCAATCATCCTACCGATTGGTGATCAAGAAATGGCTACCCATTACATCAGTATCATTGATAAGCTCATCCTAACGGGTGGGCAAAATGTTGATCCAAAATACTATGGTGAGCCTAAAACCATTGACAGCGATGACTACCATCTTCAAAGAGATATTTTTGAATTAGCCCTTATCAGAGAAGCGATTAAACAGAAGAAACCAATTTTCTCTGTTTGTCGGGGTACTCAACTTTTCAATGTCGCCATGGGAGGCACGCTACACCAAGATATCGAGGATCATTGGCAGGACTGTTCAGCTGAATACACGACCCAACACCTCATAACGGAGCCTGATACCATTCTCCGAGAAATCTATGGAGAAATCTCCCATATCAACTCCTTCCACCACCAGAGTATTAAAGATCTAGCTCCTAATCTTAAGGTTGTAGCACATGATCCTAAAGATGGAATCATTGAGGCTGTGACAACTACGGACGGCTTTCCTTATCTTGGTGTTCAATGGCATCCTGAATTTCTCTTTGAAAATCGACCCAAAGATAAAACGCTATTTGACTATGTTGTTAACGAACTCTAAATCAAATCCGTCTTTTCACGGTAACTAAAGTAATCTGAGTGCGAGACAATCAGATGGTCCAAGAAAACGATCCCCATCAGTTCGCAGGCTTCCTTGACTAACTTGGTTACATGGTCATCATTTCGGCTAGGTGCTACTGCACCTGAAGGATGATTGTGGACTAAAATAACAGAAGTCGCCATATGCTTGATGGCATAGTGAAGGATTTCCCTCGGTTCAGCAATGCTGCGTGTCGCAGAGCCGATAAAAATAGTTTGCTGATGAATGATTTGATTTTGAGTATTGAGATAGAGCGCCACTAGGTGCTCTTGTTTTTTGTCGCCAAGTTCCTGTTGCATTTTCTTGGCTAGCTTTTGACTACTGAGAATACTTTCCATCTCAAGGGTTTCATGTTTGTGAATGCGGTGTCCCAGTTCAATCACTGCTTGTAGTTCAATGGCTTTTATTCGCCCTATACCAGACAGACTCTGCAATTCCTGCAGGGTCATTTTTTTCAAATCGGTTAGACTGTTAAGACTATTCAAGACTTTTTGGGCAATTTCAAAGACATTGGCCTGACGTGTTCCTGTTCTGAGCAGAATTGCTAGCAATTCTTGATTGCTCAGAGCCTCTACTCCTTCTTTAACTAGTCTTTCTCTAGGCAAGAGTGAATCTTCTTGGAATGAGATACTGTACATAAAAATCCTCCTCACTTTATTATTCGTGAGAAGGATGAAAAATTAGATTTTTTTCTCAATTGGGGCAACGCTGGCTAGAAGTTTTTTCAGTCCTACTTCTGGGAAGTTAATTTTCAGTTCCTGAGTAGCGCCACTACCCGACACTTCAAGGACTGTTCCCTCTCCCCACTTCTTGTGGAGAGCAATATCCCCAATAGACCAACTTGTATCAGTCGAATCTTTTTTATTTCCGGCTGTAAACTGTCCAAACGGAAGACCACTTGACTGGATAGAGCGTGGTGCAGCATTGCGTTTCCGTTCTTGAAGGGCCTGAGCTAAGCTCATACCTTGACCGAAAGCAATCCCACCACTGCTATAAGAAGCCTTAAAGCTAGTATTCGCTGGACGGGCTAAACCTTGATACTCGAGCAAGTCCGAACTGATTTCATTGATGAAACGTGTTGGACGATTATAATTTGTACGACCGAAAAGCAAGCGTGAGTTGGCATTGGTCAGATAGAGGATTTTCTCCGCGCGAGTGATACCTACATAGGCCAAACGGCGTTCCTCTTCTAGCTCATCTGGATCTTCAGCTGCACGGCTAAGTGGAAAGACATTTTCCTCCATCCCGATGATAAAGACAACTGGGAACTCGAGTCCTTTCGCTGCATGGAGGGTCATCAGGGTCACTTCTGATGTCTCCTGACTGCCTGAATCCGTATCTGCAATCAAAGCCAAGTCATTCAAGAAACGACTGAGTTTGTCCAAACCAGTTTCTTCTTCCTGACTATCAGGGTTGTCGTCAAAGTTTTTGGTAACAGAAAGAAATTCCTCGATATTTTCAACCCGAGCCTTGCTCTCTAAGGTTGCCTGAGCATTAAGATTATCGACATAACTTGTTTTTTCTAGAACAGCTTCCACTAGCTCGGTGATAGTTAATTGATCCAGTTTTTCCCGCAAATCCAGAATCATATTAGCAAAATCCCAGATAGACTGGGCTGCTTTTCCTTTGATGCCAGACAACATAATATTGGCTGAAGCGTCTAGCATAGACATCTCTTGCATATTCGCAAAATCACGGATTTTCTCAACCGTTCCTGGACCAATTCCGCGCTTAGGCTCGTTGATAATACGCTCAAAACTGATATTGTCACTTAAATTGGCAATGAGATTAAGGTAGGCGATAATGTCACGGATTTCCTTACGGCTGTAGAACTTGGTTCCGCCAACCATAGTATAAGGAATGTTAGACTTGAGCAGGGCCTCCTCAATAGTACGAGACTGGGCGTTAGTCCGATAAAGAACTGCAAAATCCTTGTGGAGGAAGTTTTGGCTACGACCAAGTTCATCGATGGTTTTGGCTACAAAAACAGCCTCATCTTGTTCGTCGTTGGCTCTGTAGTAGACGATTTGCTCCCCATCGGCATTCTGGGTCCAGAGATTCTTGGGACGGCGATTTTTATTGTTTTTGATGACGTCGTTTGCAGCTTGAAGAATAGTTTTGGTTGAACGATAATTCTCCTCTAACAAAACGACCTTGGCGTTAGGGTAATCTTTCTCAAAATCCAAAATATTCTGCATATCAGCCCCACGCCAACCGTAGATAGATTGGTCTGCATCCCCGACCACGCAGACATTTTTAAAGCGTGAAGCCAAAAGTTTGACCAGTTGGTACTGGGCATGGTTGGTATCTTGGTACTCATCAACGTGAATGTACTGGAACTTCTGCTGATAGTAGGTCAAGACGTCAGGATTCTGATCAAAGAGACGCAAGGTCAGCATAATCAAATCATCAAAATCAACAGACTCAGACTGGCGAAGCTCCTTCTGATAAGCTGTATAACACTGAGCCACGATTTGTGTGTACATATCACCAGCTTGGGCAGCATAAGCCACATCATCAATCAGGTCATTCTTAGCATTAGAAATGGTTCCCAAAATGGTCCGTTCATTCCATTTTTTAGGATCCAAGTTTAACTGCTTGAGAATGCGTTTCATGAGAGTTCGTTGCTCTCCTGGATCTACAATGGTGAAGTTCCGGTTATAGCCAATATGATCCGCATCACGACGTAGGATACGAACACACATGGAGTGAAAGGTCGCAATCAGACAGTCCTGAGTAGCTGGATTAAGGCTATAGGCACGCTCCTTCATCTCACGCGCCGCCTTATTGGTAAAGGTAATGGCCAAGATATTCCAAGGATTAACCATTTTTTCATCAATCAGATAGGCAATGCGGTGGGTTAAAACACGAGTCTTTCCAGAACCAGCCCCCGCCATGATCAATAATGGACCTTCTGTCGTTTTTACCGCCTCAGCCTGACGGTCATTCATTCCATTCAATAATGCGTTCATTTTCTCTTCCTTACTCTTGAAGTCAATGTTTCTATTATATCAGAAAACAGGGAAAATATCTTTAGCTAGACTGGTTGCGTGTAGTAAACAACTCTCTCATCAACTGAAGATAACTACTTATATCTATATAGAAAATGAGCTTGGATAGCTTTTCCAAACTCATTTGAATTCAATTAAACTATTAGAACAATCCTAGAACGGTTCCGTCACTTTCAACATCCATATTGAGAGCGGCTGGACGTTTTGGAAGACCTGGCATGGTCATGACATCACCTGTTAAGGCAACGATGAAGCCTGCACCCAATTTTGGTACCAATTCACGAATGGTAATTTCAAAGTTTTCTGGGGTTCCAAGTGCATTTGGATTGTCTGAGAAACTATATTGCGTTTTAGCCATACAGATTGGCAATTTGTCCCAACCATTCTGAACGATTTGCGCGATTTGTGTTTGAGCTTTCTTCTCAAAGTTCACTTTGCTACCACGGTAGATTTCAGTAACAATCTTTTCAATCTTTTCTTGAACAGAAAGGTCATTGTCATACAAACGTTTATAGTTAGCTGGGTTTTCAGAGATAGTCTTAACAACCGTTTCAGCAAGCGCTACTCCTCCTTCTGCGCCATCAGCCCAGACACTTGCTAGTTCAACTGGCACATCAATAGAAGCACAGAGTTCTTTCAAGGCTGCGATTTCAGCTTCAGTATCAGAAACAAATTCGTTAATCGCAACAACTGCAGGAATACCAAACTTACGGATATTTTCAACGTGGCGTTTCAAGTTAGCAAAACCTGCGCGAACTGCCTCCACATTTTCCTCTGTGAGAGCGTCTTTAGCTACGCCACCATTCATCTTAAGGGCACGAAGGGTTGCGACGATGACAACAGCATCTGGAGATGTTGGCAAGTTTGGCGTCTTGATATCAAGGAATTTCTCAGCACCAAGGTCCGCACCAAAACCAGCTTCAGTAACAGTATAATCAGCCAAGCGAAGGGCTGTGCTTGTTGCCAAGACAGAGTTACATCCATGAGCGATATTGGCAAATGGACCACCGTGTACAAAGGCAGGTGTACCGTAAATTGTCTGAACCAGGTTCGGTTTAATAGCATCTTTCAAAATCAATGCTAAAGCACCCTCAACCTGCAAATCACCTACAGAAACAGGAGTACGGTCGTAGCGATAGCCGATAACGATATTAGCCAAACGGAGTTTCAAGTCCTCGATATCCGTCGCCAAGCAAAGAATGGCCATGATTTCGGAAGCAACTGTAATATCAAAACCATCCTCACGTGGAATACCATTTAGAGGACTACCAAGTCCAACGGTCACATGACGAAGGGCGCGGTCGTTCAAGTCCACAACACGTTTCCAAAGAATACGACGTTGATCAATTCCCAGCTCATTTCCTTGGTGCAGGTGATTGTCAATCAAGGCAGAAAGAGCATTGTTAGCAGTTGTAATGGCATGCATATCTCCAGTAAAGTGGAGGTTGATGTCTTCCATTGGCAACACTTGGGCATAACCACCACCAGCAGCACCACCCTTAATCCCCATGACTGGACCAAGTGACGGTTCGCGAATGGCAATCATGGTTTTCTTACCAATCTTGTTTAAGGAATCCGCAAGACCAATGGTAATAGTTGATTTTCCTTCACCTGCTGGTGTTGGGTTGATAGCTGTCACCAAAATCAACTTACCAACTGGATTGCTCTCAACTGCACGAATTTTATCAAAGGTGAGCTTAGCCTTGTACTTTCCATACAACTCCAAATCATCGTAAGAAATACCAAGTTTCTCCACAACATCAACGATTGGCTTCAACTCAATACTCTGTGCGATCTCAATATCTGTTTTCATTCAAAACTCCTCTAACCTCTTATATGATAATTCATTATAACACAAAAAAAGGTTTTTCACATACAAAAAGCTTAGTAAAGTTTATAAACATCAAGTTTTAAGGCCGATTTTAGTCATCTTTTTTACTTTTTATAAGTTTTTATAGCCAAAAACTATAATCTTTCTGGAAAATTAGATGAAAAAAACAAACGCTTTCTTTTGATTCTATTTTATTTTTTGGTACAATAGTCCTATGAAAATTTTAGTTACGTCAGGCGGTACCAGTGAAGCTATCGATAGCGTCCGCGCTATCACTAACCATTCTACAGGTCGCCTGGGGAAAATCATCACTGAAACTTTGCTTGCTGCAGGACATGAAGTTTGTTTGATAACGACAAAACGATCTCTGAAGCCAGAATCCCATCCCAACCTAAGTATTCGAGAAATTACCAATACCCACGAGCTTCTACTAGAAATGCAAGAACGTGTCAAGGATTATCAGGTCTTGATCCACTCAATGGCTGTGTCCGACTACACTCCTGTTTATATGACAGGGCTTGAGGAAGTTCAGGCTAGCTCCAATCTAGAAGAATTTTTAAGCAAGCAAAATCATCAAACTAAGATTTCTTCAACTGATGAGGTTCAGGTTTTATTCCTGAAAAAAACACCCAAAATCATCTCTCTAGTCAAGGAATGGAATCCTGCTATTCATCTGATTGGTTTCAAACTGCTAGTTGATGTTAACGAAGATCATCTGGTTGACATTGCTAGAAAAAGTCTTATCAAGAACCAAGCAGACTTAATCATTGCAAATGATCTGACTCAAATTTCAGCAAACCAACATCGTGCAATCTTTGTTGAGAAAGATCATCTTCAAACGGTTCATACTAAAGAAGAAATTGCAGAACTCCTCCTTGAAAAGATTCAATCCTATCATTCATAGAAAGGAAAGCTATGGCAAACATTCTCTTGGCTGTAACTGGGTCAATCGCCTCTTACAAGTCGGCAGATTTAGTCAGTTCTCTAAAAAAACAAGGCCATCAAGTCACTGTCTTAATGACTCAGGCTGCTACAGAGTTTATCCAACCTTTGACACTACAGGTACTCTCACAGAATCCAGTTCACCTTGATGTCATGCAGGAACCCTACCCTGATCAAGTCAATCATATCGAACTAGGTAAAAGAACTGATCTTTTTATCGTTGTCCCTGCTACTGCTAATACCATTGCCAAACTTGCGCACGGTTTTGCGGATAACATGGTGACCAGTACGGCTCTTGCCCTACCAAGTCACATCCCTAAACTCTTAGCGCCAGCCATGAATACAAAAATGTATGACCATCCGGCAACCCAGGCTAATCTAAAAATATTAGAGACCTATGGTTATCAGATTATCTCTCCAAAGGAATCTCTACTAGCCTGTGGCGATCACGGCAAAGGCGCCCTAGCTGACCTGAATACTATTTTAGAAAGAATAAAGGAAACCCTCAATGAACAAACGCTCTAACATTGCTCCAATTGCTATCTTTTTTGCAGTTATGCTCGTTATCCACTTTTTAACTTCTCTCCTATTTAACCTTTTCCCATTTCCAATCAAACCAACTATCGTTCATATTCCAGTCATTATTGCTAGTATCATCTATGGTCCTCGGGTTGGGGTTACACTTGGTTTTCTTATGGGGCTATTGAGCTTAACGGTAAACACAATTACCATCCTTCCAACCAGCTACCTCTTCTCACCATTCGTACCGAACGGAAACATCTATTCTGCGATTATCGCTATTGTCCCTCGCGTTTTGATCGGTCTGACACCTTACTTAGTTTATAAATTATTAAAAAACAGAACGGGTCTCATCTTTGCTGGTGCTCTCGGTTCCCTTACCAACACCGTCTTTGTCCTCGGGGGAATCTTCTTCCTTTTTGGAAATGTCTTCGACGGCAATATCCAAAAACTTCTAGCAACTGTCATCTCTACAAACTCAATCGCTGAATTGATTATCTCAGCTATTCTAACTGTAGCAATTGTCCCACGTCTCGAAACCTTGAAGAAATAAAAAAACAACTCCACTTTCGTCCTGAAGGTGGAGTTTAGCATTTAAAACATAAGAATTAAGTTTCTAGTATGCTTTACCATATTTTAATCAAATATCCCTTAAAAATCACTAATGCTTCTTGACTTAACTGATTATTTATTGTACTATACTTGTGTATATACAGATAAATGGAGGTTCTTATGGATATACGGAAAAAAACGCAGTTTATGACCATGACTGCACTGCTCACAGCAATCGCGATTTTGATTCCAATCATTATGCCTTTTAAAATCGTCATCCCACCAGCTTCTTACACTTTAGGAAGCCATATCGCCATCTTTATCGCCATGTTCCTATCACCTTTGATGGCTGCTTTTGTGATTATTGCTTCTAGTCTCGGCTTCCTGATGGCAGGCTACCCTATGGTTATCGTTCTACGCGCCTTTTCTCACATCGTTTTTGGTATTTTGGGAGCATTTTACTTAAAAAAATTCCCTGAAACCTTGGATAAACCAAAGGCATCTTGGATTTTTAACTTTGTTTTGGGTGTTGTTCACGCTATCGCTGAAGTACTAGCTTGTATCATCTTTTATGCTACTTCAGGGACAAACGTTGAAAATATGTTTTATGTTCTCTTTGTCCTAGTTGGTTTTGGAACAATTGTCCATAGTATGGTAGACTATACATTAGCACTAGCTGTCTATAAAGTGCTTCGAAAACGTCGCTAAAAGGAAAAACTATGACAACGGATCGCAAACAAGCTCTTCTCAAACTATTAAAAGAGGCACCAAAAGCCCTCAATGGTCAAACCTTGGCTGAGCACTTTCATGTCACGCGCCAAGTCATTGTACAGGATATCGCTATTCTCCGAGCAGATGGGGCTCCTATCCTATCCACCAATCGTGGTTATATCTACAAAGAAAATGATGCCAGCCCCTACGTTCACAAACTCTTTAAAGTGAAACATGAACTGGAAGAAATCGGTCAGGAACTTCTAGCCATTGTAGATAATGGCGGACGCGTTCAAAATATCTTAATCGATCATCCCGTTTATGGTGAAATTGAAACCCATCTCAAACTCACCTGTCGCCGAGATGTCCAGCACTTTCTGGAACAAGTCGAGAATTCAGACTTTAGACCCCTTTCTGAATTGACAGACGGCATCCATTACCACTTTGTTGAAGCCGAGACACAACAAGACCTCCACTATATTGAGGAGGCCTTGGATCAGTTAGGTTATTTAGTAAAAGACTAGAAAATTTCTTTCTCCCAGCCGTCCTCTGTACGGCGAGGGTAGAAAAATTCAGACTTGTTAGGTGCTTCCATCATTTCCATCAAAGGCAACATATCATAGGCCAGATCCAAGCTTGGAATCTGGTCTTTTTTCACCCAAGAAACTTCTCCTTCATCTGAAGAGCGAAGGGTACCAGAGAACTCAGTCGCCTTATAACAAATGACAATATAGCGCTCACCTGTATCTAATGGCCAATTTTTAATGCCGACAAGTTGAGGATTTTGGATAGTCAATCCTGTTTCTTCATAGATTTCACGAATGACAGACTCTGCGAAAGCCTCGCCATTTTCTACATGACCTCCAGGAAAGGCATAACCAGACCAGCGATTGTTTTCAGGAGCGCGGTACTGCATAACCACGCGCTGAGTTTCGAGGTCTTCAATCAGACAAATGTTTGTTAAAATCGTTAATTGGGAACGGGACATAAATTCGCTCGCTTTCTAAATTATTCAAATATATCTTTGTTGTATTTTATTTCTGACTTCATGATATAGGGATTGAGCAACTCATGATGTTCATAGGTACTACGGGCCCAAAAACCTCTCACAATGATGATTTCCTTATCTTGTATGCGATAGTCTATATTGATAGGGATGGCTGAATCCGAGATAATTGATAAAACAAAGAATGCTGCAAACCAAAGGTAAAGTGCAACCAATCCACTAAATATTTGAAAAATAAGGTGATACCATTGAAAATCTCTTGTTCTATAAAAGATTCTCCAGGGATGGATTAAGAAGGTCAAACAAAGAATGAAAGACCAACTATTCCACAAAATCGACGTAAAGGATAGACCAAAAACTAACAGCACCAAATGAAGAATCACAAAAGCTAGCAAAGCCAAATAGAGGGTTTTAAATGAAAATAATTTAGTTAGATTTTCTTTTGTCATGATTTTTCCTCTTTTTGTCGTTATATTTTAAAATCAACATCGTTAACGCTGAAATGAATAAAAAGATTAGATAGATAGCAATCGGAAACCAAACATAGCGAGAATCCAAACTTATTAAAGGTGGCAAAAAACCTTTTCCGTGTTTCAATCTAATCCCTACAAAACAATGAAAAAGAAAAATCGGGCCATTTAGATAGAGAAAAAATTCTGAAATATCTTCCAGCGAGTTGCTCCCCTCTCCTCTCAGACTTCCAAACCAAGAATAGAATGGAAAAGTAATCAAAAGAAACAAATTTAAATACAAGGGGCTAATATAACTAAACTCACGAAGCGGAGCAGGAATACTCTCATTACCAAATGTTAAATATCCCATGCCAATACCAACCATTATAAAGAATATATAACCTAAAAGAGCTTCTACTATCCAATGTTTTTCCAACCAAAGGATAAACTTGTTCCCCTGAGCTTTTACTTTTCTTTTGTTTTTATTTTTCTTTTTCTTTTTGGTTTTACTTCTCATTCACCAACTCCACAATCTTCTAGAAAGTCTTGCCATTTCGGATAGTCAGTTGCCTGTAGAAACTGGATTTAAGCAGTTTCTTATGGTAATCGGACTTGAGATAGTCCGCTTGGTCAGCATTACTATAAAAGAAAGCCGTCTGCCCAAAATGTAACTGCTCCTTGTCATTTGCCCAACCGCCTGCTAGCTCTTGAACGCTTTCCCTGTCTACCTCTGGCAGATAAAAGAGGACATCTCTCCTAAAGGCTGTCTCATCCTGCGACCAACTAGGTGGATTGGCTGATTCTTTTCGAAGCATGGCAGAGCTGACAAGGACGAAAGGCAGGGGAAAATCATAAGACTGACTAAAATAATCCGTCAAAATCTCCCGAATCCTCTCCTCCTGCTCTTCGCTATCAAAGAAAAGATTGCCACTATTGATGTAGGAAACTGAATTTTCAAACCCCCAACCTAGCCAAATCCTTCTTCAAATTAGCCATAACGACCTTATTTTTCCCGCCAACATTGATGCCACGGAGTAAAAGTGCATAACGCATGTGTGCTCCTTTCAACAATTAAGTTTCACATCATAAAGTTCTTATCTAGTCCTAACTCATCTATTAACTTATTTGTCGCTTCAGAAATCTTCTTTTCTTGCGAGTCAAAATCATTCAACTTCATTATAAACCAATATTTCGGACTAATAGCAACTGAAGTAACATCATATTTAATTTGTGTAGCAAGTAACACATAAATAGCCATCATCCGATATTCATTTCGAGTAATTCCTTTAACCGCAACCTTATAGTTTTCTTTTTGCATGAACGATGCTATCTTTATAGACTCTTTTGAACCGTATGAGTAGATTGTATTCATTATCTCTTTAAAGATCTTCAAATTTTCTTCTTGTTTCTTTTCTTTGAGTCTATCATTTTTTAAAGAATTGATTTCAATCATATCATCAAAAAGCGATAAAACCTTATAAGGAATTTTAGACATATTCTCCAGTGCTAATGTATCTCTATTACGCTTAAGTTCATTCTGGAAACTCTGCTTCATTGAAAAATAAGTTACAATAAAACCAACAATTGAAATAACACTAGAAATCATTACACTGATAATTGTTATTAAAGAAGCTTCACTCATTCTTCTATTTATCCTTTCAATCCAACGCCTTCACTTCCAACATCATATCACGTATCTGAGCAGCCAATTCAAAGTCAAGCACTTCGACGGCTTCTTGCATTTGTTTCTCCAGTTTCTTGACGAGTTCCTTGCGTTCTTGTTTGTTAAGGCTATTGATATCGACTTCTTTGTCCTCTTCCTTGGCAACTGCCTTAGTTACAGCGATCAGATCACGGATTTCTTTCTTGATTGTCTGAGGTACAATACCATGTTCTTCATTATAAGCCATCTGAATTTTCCGACGGCGGGCCGTTTCATCAATGGCACGTTGCATAGACTGGGTCATCGTGTCCGCATACATAATGACATGCCCTTCGCTATTACGAGCAGCACGTCCAATGGTCTGGATGAGGCCACGCTCGTTACGAAGGAAACCTTCCTTGTCAGCATCTAGAATGGCTACCAAGCTTACCTCAGGAACGTCAATCCCTTCACGGAGCAGATTGATTCCGACCAAGACATCAAAGACACCCAAACGCAGGTCACGGATAATCTCCGTCCGCTCTAAAGTCTTGATATCTGAGTGCATATACTTGACCTTGATCCCCATTTCTTTGAAGTAGTCAGTCAAGTCTTCTGCCATTTTCTTGGTCAAGGTTGTAATAAAGGTTCGTTCGTTCTTTTCAACACGAGCATTAATTTCACCCAACAGGTCATCAATCTGTCCCATAGTCGGACGAACTTCAACTTCTGGATCCAAAAGACCAGTCGGGCGAATGATTTGTTCAATCACTGTCTCGGTCTGTTCATTTTCATAGTCACCAGGTGTCGCTGAAACGTATACAATCTGGTGCACATGACTTTCAAACTCCTCACGGCGTAAAGGTCGATTGTCCAAGGCTGACGGTAAACGGAAACCATAATTGACCAACATTTCCTTACGCGAACGGTCTCCATTGTACATCCCCTTAATCTGCCCCATGGTCATGTGACTTTCATCAATCATGATCAAAAAATCATCTGGGAAGAAGTCGAGAAGCGTATAAGGAGGTTCTCCTTCGCTACGACCATCCATGTGACGAGAGTAGTTCTCAACCCCATTTGTATAACCCATCTCACGTAACATCTCGATATCATACTCTGTCCGCTGTTTCAAACGCTGGGCTTCTAGCAGTTTACCTTCCTTCTCAAAGACAGCTAACTGCTCCTCCAACTCTGCTTGAATCTTGGCAATAGCAACCTCCATGTGGTCATCATTGGTCACAAAGTGAGTGGCTGGGAAAATCGCCAAATGATCCACTTCTCCCAATACCTGACCTGTCAAAGCCTCAACTTCACGGATACGGTCAATCTCATCCCCGAAAAATTCTACTCGAAAAGCGTGTTCATCTCGGGAAGCTGGGAAAATCTCCACCACATCCCCACGCACACGAAATCTTCCCCGTTGGAAATCAATATCATTGCGTTCAAACTGTATATCGACCAAGTCATTCAAGAGTTTGTCACGAGAAATCTCAAGACCTGGACGGAGACTAACGACGCTATCAGCATATTCCTTTGGAGAACCCAAACCATAGATACAAGAGACTGAAGCCACGACGATGACATCGTTACGCTCCAGAAGAGCCGAAGTCGCTGAGTGGCGAAGCTTGTCAATCTCGTCATTGACAGAGCTGTCCTTCTCAATGTAGGTATCGCTAGAAGGGACATAAGCCTCGGGTTGGTAATAATCATAATAAGACACAAAGTACTCAACAGCATTTTCAGGGAAAAATTCCTTAAATTCTCCATAGAGCTGGCCTGCCAGAGTCTTATTATGAGCAATGACCAGAGTTGGTTTATTGACTTTGGAAATGACCTGACTCATGGTATAGGTCTTCCCTGTACCCGTCGCCCCCATCAAAATTTGGGCTTTCTCTCCACCTTCAATATTATCAACCAACTGCTCAATTGCCTGGGGTTGATCTCCTGAAGGTTGGTATTTTGATACTAGTTTAAATTTATTATCTGTAATTCGATTGATCATAAGAATCCTCTCTCCATGTGCTATTCCTATTTTAGCATACTTATAGCATTTTCACGAAGAAAAGGACGGACCTAAGTCACATCCTTTCATTTTCTTTCTTTAATTGAATAGCGAGATAGACAATCAGAAGTAACAAGACTAAACTTGTCATGATAGAACCTTCAATCCCAAAAGAGCCTCCTGATAGCCAAACTTGATTGCCTTGTGGTAAAAAGGTCATCAGAGACGTTCCTGACGGTTGACCGCTAACTAAAATGCCAAAAAGATTGCCCTGAGCAAAATTCCAAGCTCCATGAATACCTGCAACACCCCAAACTGTATCGGTTTTGAGAAGGTAAAGAGCCATGACAACCCCGAATAAAAAGAGATTCACTAGAGATAGAGGTGTTAAACCAGAATTCCCCATATGAAGCAGGGTAAAGAATATGCTAGATATGACAACAGCAAGTTTTAGATTGGTTCTTGAAGCTAATTGAGGAAGGAGCCACGCACGGGATACCACCTCTTCTGCTGTCCCCTGTAAAATCCAAAATGGGATAGTAAAGACAACAAAGGTAAGCGAATAAGGATTCAAGTGAATGGACTCCAAACGATATTGCCCTAAGCCCACCAAACCTAACAAGGTCAGAAGAAAAAGTGCCAAACCTAGGCCAAATCCTTTCAGAAGACTGCTAAGGAAATTTTCTCTATAAAATCCCAAGGTTCTAATAGATCTTTTCTCAACTTTTTTAGTCCATCTGAACACAGTGTTGAGAATAAAACCAAAGGACAGCAATGCTAAAATTAAACGAAAGTCACTTGTTTTATCCGTCAAGCTCTGCTGCAAGGTTTGCAAGTAAGTTGCAAGATTTTGACCAGCCTCTCCAAAATTTCTAGCAAGTCCGATGAGAGCTAACAAGCTAATACCATACAAAGTATATGCAACAAACTCTCCTATAAAGACAAAAACAAAGGCTAACAAAGGACTTGTGTAAATATTTAAACTCATTTGGGAAGATTGGAAGTCTTTAAATATTCTTTTATTCTTCATGTTCCTGTCCTCATTTCTTCTATTACATACTATTATTATATCATTTTATAGTAGCAATTCAAGAAGGAAAAGAAAACATAGATGTTATATTTTCTGACACAAAAATATAAAAATTTGCCTTTTCATTCATTTTCTGATATAATGGGAAAATATTCGGAAAAGGAGACTAAAAATGAAGAAAAAAATACTAACATGTTTGCTCATTTTATTTCCCATTTTCTCACTAGGTATGGCAAAAGCTGATACTGTTAAGATTGTGTCTGATACAGCTTACGCACCTTTTGAGTTTAAAGATTCAGATCAAACCTATAAAGGGATTGATGTTGATATTATCAATAAAGTCGCAGAAATCAAAGGATGGAACATCCAAATGTCTTATCCTGGCTTTGATGCAGCTGTAAATGCAGTGCAGTCAGGTCAAGCAGATGCTATTATGGCAGGTATGACAAAAACAAAAGAACGTGAAAATGTCTTTACCATGTCTGATACCTATTATGATACAAAAGTTGTCATTGCTACCACAAAGGCGAATAAAATCACCAAATATGAGGAACTTAGCGGGAAAACAGTTGGAGTTAAGAACGGAACTGCCGCTCAACGCTTCCTCGAAAGTATCAAAGATAAATACGGCTTCTCTATTAAAACCTTTGATACAGGTGATTTGATGAATAACAGTCTAAGTGCTGGTGCTGTAAATGCCATCATGGATGACAAACCTGTTATTGAGTATGCGATTAACCAAGGACAAGATCTCAGCATCAATATGGATGGTGAGGCTGTTGGAAGCTTTGCTTTTGGTGTCAAGAAAGGGAGCAAGTATGAACACTTGGTTACCGAGTTTAATGAAGCCCTAGCACAAATGA
Organism: Streptococcus oralis; assembly: GCF_023109005.1. Lineage (GTDB taxonomy): Bacteria > Bacillota > Bacilli > Lactobacillales > Streptococcaceae > Streptococcus > Streptococcus oralis_BU. The sequence goes on from NZ_JALDTU010000008.1 coordinate 49,420, forward strand.
AGAAGGATGGTAGCTTGGAGCAAATCATCCAAAAATGGACAGCTTCTAAAACTACGGCAAGCCCAACGACAACTACTGCTGCTGGACAAAAAGCTACTCCAGTGAAAAGCAAGTACATTATTGCCAGCGACTCATCTTTTGCCCCATTCGTCTTTCAAAATTCAAGCAATCAATACACCGGTATTGATATGGACCTCATCAAGGCCATTGCCAAAGACCAAGGTTTTGAAATTGAAATTACCAACCCAGGATTTGACGCAGCCATTAGTGCTGTTCAAGCAGGACAAGCAGATGGTATCATTGCTGGTATGTCTGTAACGGATGCTCGTAAGGAAACCTTTGACTTCTCAGAATCATACTACACAGCAAATACGATTCTCGGTGTGAAAGAATCAAGCACAATTACTTCTTATGAAGACCTCAAGGATAAAACTGTCGGTGTTAAAAACGGAACTGCTTCTCAAACGTTCCTTACTGAAAATCAAAGCAAATACGGCTATAAGATTAAAACCTTTGCAGATGGCGCTTCTATGTATGACAGTCTGAATACTGGCTCTATCGATGCCGTGATGGATGATGAGCCAGTTCTCAAATATTCTATCAGCCAAGGGCAAAAATTGAAAACGCCAATCGCTGGAACTCCAATCGGTGAAACAGCCTTTGCAGTTAAAAAAGGTACAAATCCAGAATTGATCCAGATGTTCAATAACGGACTTGCGAACCTCAAAGCTAACGGAGAATTCCAAAAGATTCTTGACAAGTATCTAGCTAGCGAAACTTCAACTGACTCTACAAGTACGGTTGACGAAACAACTATCTGGGGCTTGCTTCAAAACAACTACAAACAACTTCTTAGTGGACTTGGAATCACTCTTGCTCTAGCTCTTATCTCATTTGCAATTGCCATTGTCATCGGGATTATCTTCGGTATGTTTAGCGTTAGCCCATACAAATCTCTTCGTCTGATCTCTGAGATTTTTGTTGATGTGATTCGTGGTATTCCTTTGATGATTCTTGCAGCCTTCATCTTCTGGGGAATTCCAAACTTCATCGAGTCCATTACAGGCCATCAAAGTCCAATCAATGACTTTGTAGCTGGTACTATTGCCCTCTCACTTAATGCGGCAGCTTATATCGCTGAAATCGTTCGTGGTGGGATTCAAGCTGTTCCAGTTGGGCAAATGGAAGCCAGCCGCAGTCTTGGTATCTCTTATGGAAAAACCATGCGTAAGATTATCTTGCCACAAGCGACTAAATTGATGTTGCCAAACTTTGTCAACCAATTCGTTATCGCTCTTAAAGATACAACCATTGTATCTGCTATCGGTTTGGTGGAACTTTTCCAAACTGGTAAGATTATCATCGCCCGTAACTACCAAAGTTTCAAGATGTATGCAATCCTTGCTATCTTCTATCTTGTAATTATCACGCTTTTGACTAGACTAGCGAAACGCTTAGAAAAGAGGATTCGTTAATGGCAAAACTAAAAATTGATGTAAATGATTTGCATAAGTATTATGGAAAAAATGAAGTCTTAAAAGGCATTACTACTAAATTCTATGAAGGAGATGTTGTCTGTATCATCGGTCCTTCTGGTTCTGGTAAATCCACTTTCCTCCGTAGCCTTAACCTTCTCGAGGAGGTAACGAGTGGTCACATCACTGTGAATGGTTATGATTTGACTGATAAATCAACCAATGTCGACCATGTTCGTGAGAACGTAGGAATGGTTTTCCAACATTTCAATCTCTTCCCTCACATGTCCGTTCTAGAGAATATCACTTTTGCTCCTATTGAACACAAACGAATGACTAAAGAAGAAGCTGAGAAATTGGGAATGGAGTTGCTTGAAAAGGTTGGACTAGCAGATAAAGCTAATGCCAATCCAGATAGCCTTTCAGGTGGTCAGAAACAACGTGTAGCTATCGCTCGTGGACTTGCCATGAATCCTGATATCATGCTCTTTGATGAGCCAACTTCCGCTCTTGACCCTGAGATGGTCGGAGATGTCCTGAATGTTATGAAGGAATTAGCAGAGCAAGGCATGACCATGATCATCGTAACTCATGAGATGGGATTTGCACGTCAGGTAGCCAATCGTGTTATCTTCACAGCGGATGGAGAATTTCTAGAAGATGGGACACCAGATCAAATCTTTGATAACCCGCAACACCCTCGTCTGAAAGAGTTTTTGGACAAGGTCTTAAACGTATAAAACCAAACTGTAAGGAGAACCTTACAGTTTTTTAATCGCGTATTGGATTTTTGATTTTTTTGAAAATTATGATAAAATAAAAACTATGACAATGAGAAAATCTCATCCCTAGTCCAACTAGGAAAAAATATAGAAATTAGGTAGCTAGATGTCATCAAAGGTTATTGTTACAATTTTCGGTGCGAGTGGAGATTTAGCTAAACGCAAACTCTACCCTTCCCTTTTCAGACTCTATAAATCAGGCAATCTCTCTGAGCATTTTGCTGTTATCGGAACAGCTCGTAGACCTTGGAGTAAGGAATATTTTGAATCTGTAGTTGTCGAGTCCATCCTTGATTTGGCAGATAGTACCGAGCAAGCCCAAGAATTTGCTAGCCACTTCTACTATCAAAGCCATGATGTGAATGATACAGAACATTACATTGCTTTGCGCCAATTACAAGCTGAGCTGAATGAAAAATACCAAGCTGAACACAATAAGCTCTTCTTCTTGTCTATGGCACCTCAGTTCTTCGGAACCATTGCCAAGCACCTCAAATCTGAAAACATTGTTGATGGCAAAGGTTTTGAGCGCTTGATCGTTGAGAAACCATTTGGTACAGACTACGAAACAGCTAGCAAACTCAATGAAGATCTCCTTGCGGCCTTTGATGAGGAGCAAATCTACCGTATCGACCACTACCTAGGTAAAGAGATGATTCAGAGTATCTTTGCTATTCGTTTTGCTAACATGATCTTTGAGAATGTTTGGAATCGCGAACACATTGATAATGTTCAAATTACCTTTGCGGAACGCTTGGGTGTAGAAGAACGCGGTGGCTACTATGATCAATCTGGTGCCCTCCGTGACATGGTTCAAAACCATACTCTCCAACTCCTCTCTCTTCTAGCCATGGACAAACCAGCTAGCTTTACAAAGGATGAGATTCGTGCTGAAAAGATAAAGGTCTTTAAAAAACTCTATCATCCAACTGAGGAGGAACTGAAAGAACAGTTTATCCGTGGTCAATATCGCTCTGGTAAAATCGATGGCATGAAATACATTTCTTATCGTAGCGAGCCAAATGTCGATCCTGAATCTACAACAGAAACCTTTGCATCTGGTGCCTTCTTTGTAGACAGCGATCGCTTCCGTGGCGTTCCTTTCTTCTTCCGTACTGGTAAACGTCTGACAGAAAAAGGCACTCATGTCAATATCGTCTTTAAGCAAATGGACTCTATCTTCGGAGAACCATTAACGCCAAATATCTTGACCATCTATATTCAACCAACTGAAGGATTCTCTCTCAGCCTCAATGGGAAACAAGTTGGTGAAGAATTTAATCTGGCACCAAGTTCTTTAGATTATCGTACAGATGCTACTGCTACCGGAGCCTCACCAGATCCATACGAAAAATTAATCTACGATGTCTTGAACAACAACTCAACCAACTTTAGCCACTGGGACGAGGTAAGTGCTTCTTGGAAATTGATTGACCGTATCGAAAAGCTCTGGGCTGAAAATGGTGCCCCACTCTACGATTATAAAGCTGGAAGTATGGGCCCTCAAGCTAGCTTTGACTTACTTGAGAAGTTTGGAGCTAAATGGACCTGGCAACCCGATATCGCCTATCGTGAAGAAGGTCGTTTAGAATAACAAAAATATCCTGCAAGTGTCTCTTGCAGGATTATTTACTTTCTATTAAATCAAGCCTTCTAAGAGACCCTTCATAAAGTTTTCTGAGTTAAATTCACCGATATCATCGATTTTTTCACCAAAACCGATCAATTTTACAGGGATATTGAGTTCTTCTCGAATTGCCAGAACGACACCACCTCGAGCAGTTCCATCAATCTTAGTCAATACAATACCTGTAACAGGTGTAATTTTCGAAAATTCTTTAGCTTGCACCAAGGCGTTTTGTCCAGTTGAAGCATCAAGTGCTAGGAAGGTTTCATGAGGGGCTTCTGGCACGACACGTTTGATGATGCGACCAATTTTTTCCAACTCAGCCATAAGGTTGTCCTTGTTTTGCAGTCGACCTGCGGTATCAATCATGAGAATATCCATTCCTTCCGCTACTGCACGCTCCATCCCATCAAAGACAACGCTGGCTGGATCGGCTTTCTCAGGACCAGTTACAACAGGAACATCTACACGACGACCCCATTCTGCTAACTGAGCAACCGCACCAGCACGGAAAGTATCCGCTGCAACCAGCATGACTTTCTTGCCAGCTTGTTTGTAACGATGAGCTAATTTCCCAATAGAGGTTGTCTTCCCAACACCATTGACACCTACAAAGAGCATGACTGTCAAACCATCTTGGAAGTTGATGCTTTCATTGTAGTTTCCATCTTTTTCGTAGAGCTCAACCAATTTCTCGATAATGACACGACGAAGTGCGTCAGGTTTCTTAGCGTTTTCAAGTTTGGCTTCATAACGTAGTTCTTCTGTTAAGTTTGAAGCGACTTGCACACCGACATCGCTCATGATGAGCAGTTCTTCCAATTCCTCGAAGAATTCTTCATCGACAGAACGGAAGTTGGCAAAGAAGGCATTCAAGCGTGCTCCGAATCCTGTACGGGTTTTCTTGAGACTGCGGTCATATTTTTCCTGAACGGTTTCTTCAACCTGGGGACTTTCTTCTTCTACAACTTCAGAAGCTAACTCTTCTTCTGTCTCTTGGTTCTCTTCTTCTAGAGCTTCTTCTGTCTCTTGGATTTGCTCCAATTCATCAGCTTCTAGCTCAGGCTCCTCTTGGTCTGTTTCCTCAACCAGTTCTGGTTCAATGACCTCATCTGTCGTGACCTGAGGAAGTTCTTCTCGAGCAAGAGTTTCTTCCACTTTATCCGTTTCTGTCTCTTCTTGGCTTGTTTCCTCGACTGCCGTTTTGGTTTCTTCAACCTCTTCTGACAAATCAAGATTTTCCAGAGCTTCTTTTACAACATCTTCAATTTTAGGCTCTTCTTTTTTTCCGAATAGACGGTCAAATAATCCCATATCCTAGTCCTCCTTTAGCACGTATTCTTCGATAGCCCAAGCAACGGCTTCCTCGTCGTTGGTCATCGGGGTAATCACATTTGCAACTGCCTTAACTGCTGGAACTGCATTTTGCATAGCAACTCCCAAACCTGCCCACTCAATCATGGAAAGGTCATTGGCCTCGTCCCCACAAGCCATGACTTGACTTTGATTGATTCCTAAGTGTTTAATTAATTTCGCTAAACCTGTTGCCTTATGGACGTTTTTCGGTGACCATTCCAATAAGAGTTCACGCGATTTGAAGATTTCATATTGGTCAAACAATTCTGGAGAAATCTGTTGAATCGCTGCATCCAAAGGTTCTTGGGCAAAGGCAGTCACACATTTATTATACGTCATCTGACTAGATAGATCTTCAAAAGCGACAGGCACAAAAGTCAGGGCTGGGTTGAACTTGGCATAGAGACTTTCTTGATCCGACTGGATTTGATAGACTGTTCCTTCTGAAATGGCATCTAACGGTAATCCGAGTTTTTCAGTTTCCTCGTACAAGCGTGCCACATCGTCGATTGAAAAAACCGTTTTATCGAGAATCTCTCCTGTATTTTTCTGTACCAGACCACCATTAAAGGTGATGGTGTACTCATCCTCCTGACCGTCAGTCCCTAGCTCATGGAGAAAGAAATCCATAGCCTTCAGAGGACGACCTGTTGTCAGTACGACCTTGATGCCACGATCACGCGCAGCTTTGAGGACCGCCTTGGTACGATCTGTTAGCTTTTTATCCGTTGTCAGCAAAGTGCCATCCAAATCAAGTGCAATCAATTTAATATCTGCCATTACAAGCCCTCCATATAAGCCATCACTGATTGGTCCTTATGGTGGCCAATCACTGCTTCTGCTAATTCTAAAATCTCTGGTCGCGCATTTTCAGGAGCGATTGGGTGCCCAACAACCTGCATCATATGAAGGTCATTGAGATTATCTCCAAACGCCATGACCTGATCCATGGTTAGACCTAGTTTTTTGGATAACTCAACAATAGCCACTCCCTTATCAACGTAGTCTAAGACAATATCGATGGATTCAAAACCTGTTGTCATGGCCTTCACGCCAGGAACATTTTCGTTGACCCAGGCCTCTCCAGCTTCTATCGTATCTTCTGTAAAGTTAGTGGTGAATTTAAAAATCTCATCCGTGATATCTTCCAAACGTGCTACTTTTTGAATGTTTTCATTGTAGTGACGGCTAAACATGAGATAGGTCTCATCCACTGTGTCCAATACGTAACAAGCTTTTTTCCCCGTCAGAAGCATTTTTCTTTCATCAAAATAGGGTGATTTCTTTAAAGCATCAAAAGTGCTCAAGTAAAAATCCCGAGACATAGTAGCCTCGTACAGATCCTCTCCATGAAACTCAACATAACTCCCATTTTCAGCTATAAAAATCACTTCGTCACGCACATCCGCAAACAACTTTTTCAGGGACAGAATACCACGACCTGAAGCCACTGCAAAATAAATCCCCTTTTCCTTGTAGGAAACAAGTACGTTTTTGAGACGTTCCATATCAAACCGACCCTCTCCATCTAGAAAGGTTCCATCCATATCGGTTGCTACAAGTTTAATCATAAAATCCTTCATACTCCAATTAATAAATCTATCTTCTATTATACCATAGATAAGTTTAAAAAGGTCCAGTACAGTAGGATAGCACTACTTTTTCGGAGAAACTTCAAAGGGCCTAAAAATTAGAATCGTAGAACTTTTTTCAGATAGTTTAAAAAGTTTGTATTCCCCTACTCTTTTCTCTATAATGGAGAGAAAGGAGATGACTATGACAGAAATAAAACATGAAATTGATGCAAACTTTGCAGGCCGACTCAATATCCTGCGCGCGGGTGTTCTCGGTGCCAATGATGGAATTATTTCCATCGCTGGAGTGGTTATCGGGGTTGCTAGTGCGACCAGCAATATCTGGATTATCTTTTTATCTGGACTAGCCGCTATCCTCGCTGGTGCTTTTTCTATGGCAGGTGGCGAATATGTCTCTGTATCAACTCAGAAAGACACGGAAGAAGCCGCTGTTGCTAGAGAGCAATTACTCTTGGATAAAGACATCGAATCTGCAAAACAATCTCTCTATGCCGCTTATCTTCAAAATGGTGAGTGTGAAACGTCCGCCCAACTCTTGACCAACAAGGCCTTCTTAAAAAATCCCCTCAAAGCCTTGGTCGAAGAAAAGTATGGAATCGAGTACGAAGAGTTTACCAATCCTTGGCATGCTGCCATCTCTAGCTTTATCGCCTTTGTACTGGGAAGTCTTCCTCCTATGCTTTCGATCACCGTCTTTCCAAGTGACTATCGCATTCCTGCAACTGTTCTTATCGTAGCCCTTTCCCTTCTCGTCACTGGCTATACCAGTGCTAAATTAGGCAAGGCTCCTACGAAAACTGCTATGATCCGTAACCTCTGTATCGGACTTCTCACCATGGGAGTAACCTTCCTCTTAGGACAACTCTTTAGTATTTAAGATAAAAGAAATACCTCGACCAGCATCGAGGTATCTTTTTTTACATTTGCACAATCTTGCGATAGCTTCTTGAGGTAATCATAAAGATTAAGACGTAAATGATGAGAAAAATAGTACAGATGGACAGAGTGACTGTCAACATCATGGTCGCATCTAGCACGCCAATGACTTTTAGGATGAGGCTAAGCATATGATAGGCAAAAGCAAGGTGTAGAAAGGCAAAGAGCAATGGGAGGAAGAAAACTGTTAACACTTGCTTATTGATAGTTTGCTTGATTTGCTTTTGATCGAGACCGACTTTTTGCAAAATGATGAAGCGTTCACGGTCTTCATAGCCTTCAGAGATTTGTTTGTAGTAGATAACGAGAACAGTTCCCACCATAAAGATGATAGAGAGGAAGATACCGATGAAGAAGACTCCACCAAAGAGAGCACTCATCTGCGCACTGCTATCAACAAAATTACTTCCGTATACATAGCTTCCCTCTTTGTTTAATTCTCTATTAAAGTTGTTAACGAATTTTGAATAGTCATCTGCAATTTTAAGTTGCTCGTCCTCACTAGCCGTTACATTCATACCACCGTAGTATTGATTAAAGATGGAAGAGTTAGGATGCTGTTCTAGAAAGGCTTTCAAGTCAGGAACAACCAAATAGTTATAGTCCGAAGTTAGAGTATTGTACTGATTTGGGACATGTTCAAGAATAAAATCTTTTTTGATTTCTTCTTTGATTGTGTAGGTCTGGTCATTCAGAGTCAGTTCTTTCTGACCTTGAAGTTGCTTGTTTTGAGCAAACAATCCAACTTCATGGCCTGAAAGTCCAAGTTTCTGACCCGTCATATTCTCGTAGTCTTTTTGGTCAAAGACCATAAAAATAGTTTTCGGTTTAACACGATTTTGACCTTTCTTAAAGATTGTCAATTTCGTACCTTCTTGGTTTGCCACACCAAAGTTACTGTATGTAAGGACTTCTTTATTTGTGACAGTCAATCCTTTATCGCTAGCATACTGGTCTAGGAGTTTATTTATGTCTTCTTTTTCAACATTCTGTCCTGTAATCCCGAAATCATGTGGATTCATGACCTTTTTGAAGTTTTCTGAGGCTTTAAAGATACTTGTTGTAGCAGACATAGTCACCAAGACCATGGTTGAGAGAATAGCAATCGTCGCTAGACCAACCGCATTTTTCTTCATACGGAAAATAAGATTGGATACGGAAATCATGTTGTTAGGTTGGTAATAGTAACGCTTGTTTTTCTTCAAGATTTGTAGGAAAACTGTAATCCCTGCATTGAAGAGAAGATAAGTTCCAAAAATTACCAGCAAGACTGCTACGAAGAAAATCAGAACAGCAGAAAGTGGATTCTCGACTGTTATTGCTAGATAGTAACCAGCTCCCAAACTGATTAGACCTAGAATGGTTTGAAGGCCTAAGAAACGTCCTTTTTTCTCACCACTGGCCTTTTCACGAGAGAGCTGAAGGGCATTCATGCGGGCGATACGAAAGGCATTGATAAAAATCAAACCTAGGAAGATAGCTCCAAAGACGATGAGAACTAGGATAAAGACAATTGGTTGGAAAGTCGAAACGAGCTCCACTTTCATTTTCATCAGCTTCAGAAGAAGGGCAAAGATTAGTTTATCAAAGAGGGCTCCTAAGCCGAGACCAGCTGTCAAGGTTAAGGAACCAAAAATAACAAGCTCCTTAAAAACCATACTGATTAAATGGCGCTTTTCAAGACCCAGCATACCATATACACCTAGCTCCTTGGAGCGGTTCTTCATAACAAAACTATTGGCATAAAAGACAATAATTCCAGAAGCGATGGTAACAACCACCATACCGAGAGCAAGGGTCGCAGAAATACTTTCTCCCCCTCGGATCTTGCCAATATTAGGGTTAAGTGACAGTGAGTAAAAGAGATAGGTGATGGTCACTGCTAAGAGAACAGCTAAGGCAAATGGATAGTAGAGTTTGCGGTTTTTGATTAAGTTGGATACCGCTAACTTATTGGTTAATCGGAACATACTAATTCACCTCGCTTGCCATAACAGTCAAAGTATCAGAGATTTCTTGGAACATCTGACGCTCTGTCTTATCTCCACGGTAGATTTGGTTGTAAAGAATGCCGTCTTTTATAAAGAGAACGCGTTTGGCCCTGCTGGCTGCTGCCGTTGAGTGAGTTACCATGAGAATAGTTTGACCGCGTTCATTGATTTCATCAAAAACATCTAGAAGAGCTGCAGATGACTTGGAGTCAAGGGCTCCTGTTGGCTCATCCGCAAGGAGAATTTCAGGTTCAGTGATGATGGCGCGTGCTACTGCTACCCGCTGTTTTTGACCACCAGAGATCTCGTAAGGGTACTTCTCTTGCAATTGGTTGATGCCTAAATTTTCAGCCGTTACCACCAATTTCTTCATCATCTCTGTGATGGGTCTTCTTGATAAGACTAGCGGAAGCAAGATATTGTCCTTAACAGACAGGGTATCTAGCAAGTTAAAGTCTTGGAAGACAAATCCTAACTTCTCACGACGGAAACTTGAAGCCCGTGAGTTTTTAATAGTTGCTGTATCTACTCCGTTCAAGTAAACTTGACCACGAGTTGGTTTGTCAAGCATAGCTAGGATGTTGAGCAGAGTTGACTTTCCTGAACCAGACTCCCCCATGATGGCAACATAGTCACCCTTCTCTACGGTAAAGTGAATATCTTTGAGGGCTTCTACTTGGTTGCCTTGGAAACGAGTTTTATAGATTTTTTGAACGTGTTTTACATCTAAAAGTGTCATGATTTTCTCCTTCTTAATATCCCATCATCTGAAACTGTGCTTGCATCATAGCGCATCCCAGTTGAACACGCTCGATATCTTTTTGACTTGGTTTTCTTGTTTTCTTTTGTAAAATTCTTTTCATGGTTTTGCTCCTTTGTTCTTTATGAGTCTAGTTTATCGCAAAAAAAGACGGCCTGCCATAACCTAACCTTACAAAAGAGACTTTAATCTTACATTTTTGTAAGATTGAGGAATTTTTTTGAAAACGGCTACTATAGGAAGTCCTGTCATTGCTTGTTTTATTCTTAAAAAAATAGTAAAATTAAGTTATGAAAAGGCTTTCTTTAACATCTTGTAAAAGAATTGGCTTTCTGCTAATTATTTTTAAAGGTGCTAAACTATCATTCGTATCACTGCTATAAGGAGGGAGGCTCAGCTCCCTCTTTTTTAGAAAGAGGTTCCTATGAAACGTGTTTTTCTCTTCATCAGCAATCTTCTTTTAACTTTCTTCCTCATTGCCACTCTGTCCTTTTGGAAAGAAGCTCTTCCTCAACGCCTATTTCCAGGTGTGGCTGTACACAGTGGTCAAGTCGATTATACTACCCTCAAACAAGAATTAGACAGCCTTGCTAGGAAACATAATAGTCTCATCGCAAGAACTATTTGGGAAGTGGATAGTGATGGAAAATCAAGAACTCTCTACGAAGCTTTTGGAGATGGGCAACTCCCAGACTGGATGCCCCCAGCAAGTCAAGAAAGCATTCACAAGAGCGATCTTCTCAACAACTACAATATTATCAGCGGAACCCTAACTAGTCAAGAATTGGCTACTCATCTGAAAGAACTTGGACTAGAAAAAGCGAATGCATTTGAAAATGACAGAGTATCCTTCGTACTGGCCATGTTTACCCAACCTGATCAGCTCATCAGTATGTTAATCTTTTTGCTGACTTTCTTAGCTTTAATTGTTATCGGTCAGATTCAATCTCTTTCTCAGTCAGGGATTAGATTGATTTCTGGAGAGCGGTTGAGCCATCTCTTCTTTCGTTCTCTCGCAAGAGACGGACTTGATATCCTTCTTTTTGGTCTACCTGCTTTGCTGATAGCAAGTGTCTTGCTCATTTCCTTGGGATATCCTTATGAAGTTCAGACTTTTCTAGGAATACTTTTTATTCTTTACAATAGCCTACTTCTCTTACTTAGTCTTCTAATTGCCTTTCTTTTTACCATTTCTTTAAAAAAAGTCCATCTCCTCTCTATCATCAAAGGAAAATTACCAATCAAGTCAATTCTACGCATTCTCTACTTTGGTCAGGTACTTGCCATTCTACTGGTTATTGTAGGATTTGGACGTATTTCTACTTACTATCATATACTTGAGAAAAATGAGGCTGGACAAGCTACTTGGGAACAACGCTCCAATGTTGTTACTCTTAAAACAGGGCGTTCCAGTCAGATGAAAAATTTAGATGAACTGCAGACAAATGCTGATAAATGGTTTGACTTTATTCAATATTCTTTAGAAAATGGAAATGCCTTTCTAGTCAAACATAATCTCGCTATTCAAGCTATAAAACATTCTCTTTCAACTCATAATGATTCTGAACAAAATCCCTATGACTTGGAAGGGAAAAATATTCTCTATGTAACACCTGACTACTTCAAAAAAGAAGGTATAGAGTTAACATCAGAAACCTTTCAAAAAATCAACAACCTAAAAGATAGACAGATTCTTGCCATACTCCCAGAAGAACTACAAAAAAATGAAAAAGATATAAAAGCAACCTTGCAACAAGAGTTAACCAACCGATTATACAATAGCGAGTCTAATCCTCCTGTCGAAGTTAGTATAGCTTATACCAATCAAAATAATGATGTATTTCTCTATAATACCACCCATATCGCTTATGATCAATGGTTATCAAATCCCATCTTTCTTGTGCTTTCTCCTAAAGCACTTGGTAAGGCTTCCTCCATCTTCTGGTTTACAAATCTAGAATATCTCTATTTTACAGACCTCCACCAAACACAAGAACTTTTGAAACACTATCAACTTGATCATATGGTCTCAAGGCTATCGTCTGCTAGGGAAACCTATCTCCAGTTAAATCAAAAAATTAAAATCGAAATTTTTAGTAACTTAGCGAGTGCTATGTTTGCTATTTTGACTTCAATTTTGCTGTTTACAAGTTTAAATCTGCTCTATTTTGAAGCCTTTCGCAAAACCATATTCTTGAAAAAAATAGCAGGTTATTATTTCTTTGAATTACACAGTAGATATATCACTTCTCAAATAACAGCTCTCTTTCTCGGAAGTAGTCTGGCTTTCATTATTTCTAAGAATATCTGGATTACCCTGATTCTATTTCTCAACTTTTCAAGTTTAGCTGTTCTTCTATTAAAAATCTGTGATAAAAAGGAAAGCAAAACCTATGCTAGCATTATCAAAGGAGGATAGTATGATTGAATTACAACATATTTGGAAACAATTTGGTTCTCGTATCATTTTCTCAGACTTGAATCTGAATTTTCAAAGTGGTATGGTGTATGCTTTGATAGGAGACAGTGGTTGTGGAAAAACCACTTTGCTCAATATGCTAGCAAAACTAGAAACTTTCGATAAAGGAGAGATAGTTTACAAAGGAAAGTCTTTGACTTCACTAAAAAATGAGGAATTCTATCGTAACGAGCTAGGTTATCTCTTCCAGAACTTCGGACTATTAGAAAGTCAGACCATTCGAGAAAACCTTGAGCTGGGACTGATTGGTAAAAAGAAAAACAAAAAACAAGAGAAAGAGAGACTTCTTCTTCAAGCACTGCAAGCTGTCAGACTGGATTATCTAAGTCTCAACCAAAACATCTATGAATTATCTGGTGGTGAAGCTCAACGCATAGCACTTGCTAAGATTATCCTGAAAGACCCTCCCTTAATTCTAGCTGATGAGCCTACCGCCTCGCTAGACCCCAAAAATTCCAAGGAAATTATGGAAATTCTCCTTGAACTTCGTAATGCTAATAGAACAATTATCATCGCAACTCACAATCCTAGTATTTGGAAAATGGCTGATCAGGTAATTCATCTCTCTCAAGATGGAAAAGAATATACTTAAATATCAAAATCCCTTGTGGCTAAATAACCACAAGGGATTTTCAGTCATTTATGCTACTTCTTTTAAGTAATATAGTGCAAATAATAAATACTTCCTGTTAAATCTCACCAAAACCAGCCATCATTGTCATCAATGGCCTCGGCTTCCTTGCGTTTGCGTGGTCCTGTTCCGTACATTTCGGCTTCGATTTCTTCCTTAGTTGGCAGGATAGAGGCGAGGATGATGTAAATAATCACACCAATCCCAAAATTTGATATAGTAAAAATGGCGAAGAGAAAGCGGACTAGGGTTACATCAAAATTCCACTTGTCTGATAGCCCAGCTAAAACTCCTGACACCATACGGTTTCGTCTCATTTTATAAAATTTTGTATTCATGATTGTTTCCTCTTTCGGTATTCTTACAAGTAGTATAGCATGAATCAGAACTATCAACATCAGTCCTTAGGCCGATTTAAGATGACGAGTTTGCCACGGCAGACGCCACAGTGGTAGCGTTTAGTATCAATCCTACGCTTGCGCTGATAAGTTTGCTGGCAGGATTGACACTGATAGACTAGGTAGGTACTTTGGTCTTTCAGAGGGGGGACAAAGCGTAGTCCGTCCACTTCTTTCAAAAGTTCCTTAAAATCTCGATCCTTATGCCGATAACCCTTTTTCTGAAAATAAAGGTGATAGTGACAGAGTTCATGGCGCACGATTTTGCGAAAGACTTCCAAACCTAGTTCATTATAAATCTTAGGATTAAAATCCAAATGCCCATCCTTAGGGAAAAATCGTCCACCTGTCGTTCGCAGACGAGAATTCCACTGGGCTTGGTGCGTGAAAGGTCTACCAAAGTCTTCGAGTGAAACAGACTGAACGTACTCAGTTAGATTCATCTGGAGCGAGGAGCGACAGATTGACTTTTTCACGTTCGGTATCGATTTTCTTAACCCAAACCGTTACCAAATCTCCAACAGACACCACTTGGCTGGGATGTTTGATAAATTTGCGACTCATATGAGAAATATGAATGAGGCCGTCTTCGTGAATCCCGATATCAACGAAGGCACCGAAATCAACGACATTACGCACCACACCTTCTAGCTTCTGTCCGACTTTTAAGTCTTTGATATCCAAGACATCTTGACGGAGAACAGGTGCATCAAAAGAATCACGGAAATCTCGACCTGGTTTGAGAAGGTCGGAAATGATATCTTTAAGCGTTTCTGGTCCGAGATTCAGTTCTTGCGCCATCTCCTTAACTGAAAGAGACTTAAGCTTATTTTGTGCTTCTTCATTCAAGTCTTTGATATCCAAGCGTTTGAAAAGCTCCTTAACCGCAGCATAGTTTTCTGGGTGAACTCCTGTATTATCAAGGATATTGCTACTTTCAGGAATACGGAGGAAACCGGCAGCCTGTTCAAAGGCTTTGGCACCTAGGCGAGGAACCTTCTTGATTTGAGCGCGTGAAGTGATTTTTCCTTCTTCCTCACGGTAT
The DNA here is from genome assembly GCF_023109005.1 of Streptococcus oralis. Taxonomy (GTDB): domain Bacteria; phylum Bacillota; class Bacilli; order Lactobacillales; family Streptococcaceae; genus Streptococcus; species Streptococcus oralis_BU. The sequence continues at coordinate 64,495 of NZ_JALDTU010000008.1, forward strand.
TTGACGATATTTTCAGAAATGGTTTTATTAAGTCCAGCTACGTGGGAGAGAAGTGCAGGGCTGGCTGTATTGACATTGACACCAACTTGGTTTACCACGGTATCGATGACAAAGTCCAGACTCTCAGATAGTTTCTTCTGACTAACATCGTGCTGGTATTGACCCACACCGATTGACTTAGGATCGATTTTGACCAATTCAGCGAGGGGATCTTGCAAACGACGGGCAATAGAGATGGCAGAGCGTTTTTCAACGGTTAATTCTGGAAACTCCTGACGAGCAAGTTCACTGGCAGAGTAGACAGAAGCGCCACTTTCATTGACGATAACATAGCTGACTTCAGGAAAATCTTTCAGAACTTCCGCCACAAAGGCTTCACTCTCACGGCTTGCAGTACCATTTCCGATGGCAATAATTTCTACGCCATACTGACCAATCAAGTCGGCTAATTCTCGTTTTGCTTCTTCAATCTGACGAGCTGATGCTGGTTTTACTGGATAAATGATGTGGGTCGTCAGCATTTTCCCTGTTGCATCAACGACAGCCAGCTTGGCACCTGTACGAAAGGCAGGGTCAAAACCTAGAACCACGCGCCCTTTCAGCGGAGCAACCAAGAGAAGATTGCGCAAGTTGTCAGAAAAGAGTTGGATAGCTCCTTCCTCTGCTTTCTCCGTCAGTTCTGTCCGAATGCGGCGTTCGATAGCAGGCAAGACCTTTTTCTTAACTGACTGTTGAACAACTTCATCTATATAGGCATTTTTCACCTTGAAACGGGCAGCAAAGAAAGCAAGAATACGATCTGTCGCATGTTCAAATCCGACTTTTAAGACACCTAGTTTCTCACCACGATTGAGAGCCAAGGTACGATAGCCCTGCATGTTGCCAACAGTCTCTGAGAATTCGTAATAAATCTGAAAAACTTGTTTTTTATCAAGACTCTCATCCTTGACCTGCGAAGTGATTTTAGAATGTCTCAACACTTCCTGATAGGTCAGTGAACGCAAAGTCACATCTTCGGATAGGGCTTCTACCAAAATATCAATCGCACCTGCCAAGACTTCTTGACCAGTCGCAAATCCTTCGCAGACAAACTTCTCAGCTTCTTTCTCTAAGTCAGCTACATTCTGCAAAATCAAGCGTGCAAGAGGAAAGAGTCCAGCTTCACGGGCAATGGTTGCCTTGGTCCGACGTTTCTCCTTATAAGGAAGGTAGAGTTCTTCAACGTCTGCTAATTTTTCAGCTGCCAAAATAGCCTCTTCCAATTCCTTGGTTAGTTTGCCTTGTTCTTGAATCTTAGCCAAGACAGCTTCCTTACGGTCATTGAGATTAGTCAAGCTTTTATCCAAGTCGATAATGGCCTTAATCGCCACCTCATCCAGACTACCAGTCATGTCCTTGCGATAACGTGCGATGAAGGGAATTGTCGCCCCTTCTGCTGTCAAACTTAGAACAGTATCGATTTGCTTTAAGGTTACACCCAAATCTTGGGAAATTTTTTCATATTTTTTATCCATATACCTATTATACCATAAGGAACAACTCTTGTTTTGCCTTACCTGTTTTTGCATCTTTGATTATCAAAATAATCCCTTTTCCACAAAATAATAGTATAATAGAGGTAGAATGTAGAAAAGAGGTAGGCCTATGGCTGTTAAATTTACAAAAACCGATGACTTGGACAAGATGTTTGAAGAATTTGCCAAACTTCCTGACTTAACACAAGTCACTTTCCCAGATGACAAAGACAAAAAAGAAAAAGTTGAGAAGAAAAAATAGATGACGAGTTTCCAATCTCTTCCTCCTAGTGTATTACAAGCAGGAGCTATTTTTCTCTCCATCATGATTGAAGCCCTTCCCTTTGTCCTGATTGGGAGTCTTATTTCGGGGTTGATTGAAGTCTATATCACACCTGATAAAGTTTATGAGTTTCTTCCTCGCAATCGTTGGGGGAGGATCTTTTTTGGTACCTTCATTGGCTTTCTCTTTCCATCCTGCGAGTGTGGAATCGTTCCGATTATCAATCGTTTTCTGGAAAAGAAAGTGCCCAGCTACACGGCAGTTCCCTTTCTGGTGACTGCTCCCATCATCAATCCTATCGTTCTTTTCGCCACATATTCTGCCTTTGGCAATTCAATAAAACTTGCCTTCTTGCGAGCCCTGGGAGCCATTGTGATTGCTTTGGTGCTTGGTATTTTCCTAGGATTTTTCTGGAAGGAACCCATTCAAAAAGAGAATTCTATCGCTTGTCATGAACATGACTTTTCACACTTGAGTCCTGCTAGAAAGGTCTTTCAGGTCTTTATACAAGCTATTGATGAGTTTTTCGATATGGGGCGTTACTTGGTCTTTGGCTGTCTCTTTGCGGCTATCGTGCAGGTCTATGTCCCGACTCGGATCTTGATCTCTATCAGCGCAAGTCCAGTCCTTGCGATTCTCTTGCTCATGTTTCTAGCCTTTCTCCTCTCTCTTTGTAGCGAGGCGGACGCCTTTATCGGTGCTTCTCTCCTCTCGAGCTTCGGCCTAGCGCCAGTCCTTGCTTTTCTGGTCATTGGCCCCATGCTTGATATCAAAAATCTCCTCATGATGAAACACTATCTAAAAGCACGCTTCATCTGGCAATTCATGGGCATCGTGACAGTGCTTGTCTTGCTTTATTCTTACATGTTGGGGGTGATGCTATGATCCGATTTATCATTCTACTAGGTTATTTTGCTCTGACCCTTTATCTGCAGCTATCTGGCAAGCTCAGTCACTACATTAACCTCCACTATTCCTATCTAGTCTATATCTCTATGGTCCTTTCTCTTCTGTTGGCTCTGGTCCAATTCTATATCTGGATCAAGAAAATCAACTCTCACAGCCATTTGGAGAGTCGTCTAGCTAGGCGAATCAGCATCCTGTTACTGTCACTACCTCTGTTGATTGGAGTTGCCTTTCCGACAGTAAGTTTGGACTCGAGAACCGTATCTGCTAAGGGATATCATTTTCCACTTGCTGAGGGAATCAACACAGCCATTCAGGCAAGCGAAGGAACATCTAGTCAATACCTCAAACCCGATACCAGCACCTATTTTTCCAAATCTGCTTATGAAAAGGAAATGAGGTCTACAGCTGACAAATACCTCACCCAGCCAACCATTCAAGTCACTGATGAAAACTATATGGAGGTCATGGAAGTTCTCTATGACTATCCTCAAGAGTTTGAAGGAAAGAAAATCGAGTTTACAGGCTTTGTCTATAACGATCCTAGCCATCCAGATAGCCAGTTTCTCTTTCGCTTTGGAATCATCCACTGTATCGCAGATTCTGGTGTATATGGACTCCTGACCAAGGGGAACTCACGCCAGTATCCTGACAATACCTGGATTACCGCTAGGGGAACCCTGACACTCCACTACCATAAAGAACTCAAACAAAAACTCCCAACACTGAAAGTTGAGAGTTTCACAAAAGTAGACAAACCAGAAAATCCTTATGTATATCGCGTGTTTTAATAAAAGAGGGAATATCAGAATGTCTGCATTACAGAATTCTAATATTGCCTCTTCATTTTTTTCTTGTACTTATTTCAATCCAGCATACTATCTTACTTTTTGACCTTTTCTCTGACAGAATGTTCAGAAACCCATTTAGAGTAGCTTATCATTTTTTCATCAGTTAAAGCTTCTACCGCTATAGTCACGCACATATCAACCGCTTCTTCCTCACAATCATATTTAACGCTGAAGAGCTAACTGTTTGAATTTGCTCATTTGGAGAATACCGTTGAATTACTAAGGCATTGATTTTTTCAATTTGCTTTTCTGTTAGATAGACTGTCATTTTTCCACCAAAGCTTTGAAAACATCGTCGTATTCTTCAAAAATTGTATCCAATTTTAAGTTAAAGGCATCATCAGAAACATAAGAGACCTGATGATCCAATTCTTCAGGAGTAAAGATAATTTCGCCACTTGGTAACAATTTTGCTTCATATTTAACACCACTTGGAATATTGAATTCGCTTGGAATTGTAATGGTGATTGAATTTCCTTGTTTTCTTGTTTTTACGACCATCTTATTTCCTCCTTTGAAGTATTATAACAAATAATTACGGTAATTACAATGATAGTGTAAAACTACTATTTCATATCAGAGCTTAACCGGAATACTCAGCATAAGTGATTTTTTCAAGGTTTCCAATTCTTCCAGAGATTTTTGAATTGCCAATTGTGATTTTGCTCTTTCTATCATATATTCAATATTTGTTAGAGGATTTGTATTTCCTTCAGTCCACAGCATTTCCCATAGCTGATCAATTTTATTTTTTAATTCGCCTGTAATCATACTAGTCTCTTTTCTTTGGTTTTAAAGTTATGAATATCACTATTTTAACAGATTTTCAATCAACCTTCAATTATGTTTCTTTCTATTAAAATTTCTTTCAAAAATAAAAAAGCAAACACAAAATTGGTTTACTTTTTTAACTCTCACTCTCCATCCTTCCAATTCCGAGCAATCTCTTCGTCTTTCTGGAGTTGGTCTACCAGTTCCTCTACGGAGTCAAATTTGACCATATCTCGGACACGGTCCAGCCAGTAGACCATGACGGTCTCACCGTAAATATCATCTGAAAAGTCAAAAATATTGACTTCAAAACGTGGTTCTTCTCCATCAAAGGTGACATTTTTGCCAACGCTCGCCATTCCACGATATCTCTGACGCTGCACTTCCACATCGACTACGTAAACACCGTCCGCTGGCATATAAGTTCGGTCTCTTAGGACCAGATTTGCTGTTGGATAACCGATAGTACGCCCACGAGCATTTCCGTGAACGACCATCCCACGAGATGGGAGCGGAGTGCCGAGCAAATGATTGACTTCCTTTACATCTCCATCAAGAATTGCCTGACGAATCCGTGTAGAACTAATCTTGCCCTTTTCATCCTCAACTGGAGGAACAATGATGATCTCTCCATCAAAATAGTCCTTCAGGTCATCCGCAGTTTTCTTATCAGACCCAAACGTGTAATCAAATCCTGCCACGATGATAGCCGGTTTTAAAGCCTTGATATAGGTATCAAAGAATTCTTTCCCTGTTAGATTGGCGAATTTGCTACTAAAGTCAAGTAAGAAGAGAGCCTCTACTCCGTGCCACTTCATCTTGTGCTCCCGTTCCTCGTGATTGACGATGTGAAGCATGAGCTCAGGTTGATAAGGTTGTAAGGCAAGTTTTGGCGACTCTGTAAAGGTCATCACGACAACTGGCAGATAGTCCTTCATCGAGGCCTTACTGGCCACTTCAAAGAGTTTCTGATGTCCCTTGTGGATGCCATCAAAATAACCAAGTACAAGGACTGTTTTTCCCGGTACTGCAATGTCTTTTTCGTTCTTAATAGGTACTGTTGTAATCATGAAACTATTATATCATAGAGCAAGTCTTTTCGCTAAGAGGAAATCCCAAATGTCGTTTTTTGCGCCTGAACTGACCTTGATAGACAATTCAAGGTACTCGTTTTAAAAAATAGCACCTCCTAAGAGATGCTATCGTTTGGTAACTAGTCTATTGTTTCTTCTAAATCTTTTAACTTAACCGAAACAATCTTAGACACACCTGATTCTTGCATTGTAACTCCATAGATAGAGTCCGCTGCCGCCATCGTCCCCTTACGGTGGGTTACGACGATGAACTGACTATCCTTGTCAAAGCGGTTAAGGTAATCCCCAAAACGTTTGACATTGGCTTCGTCCAGCGCCGCCTCTACCTCGTCCAAGATGACGAAAGGAATAGTCTTAACTCGGATGATTGAGAAGAGCAGAGCCAGAGCAGATAGGGCTTTTTCACCACCACTCATAAGATTGAGAGACTGGATTTTCTTACCTGGTGGTTGAACAGAAATCTCCACACCAGCAGTTAAAAGATCGCCCTCAGTTAATATCAAGTCTGCCTGACCTCCACCAAACATCTGTCTAAAGGTCACTTTAAAGGACTCACGAATAGCTTCAAAGGTTGATTTGAAGCGTTCCTTAACCTCATCATTCATTTCTGTGATGGTCTCAAGGAGCAGGTTTTTCGCAGACAAAATATCGTCTCGTTGGCTATTGAGGAAAGCCAGACGGTTGTGAACTTCTTCGTACTGGTCAATAGCGTCCAAGTTGACAGGACCCAGTGAGCGAATAGCCTTCTCTAAATCCTTAACCTCTTGCTCCGCCAGATTGAGATTTTCCAGTTCATGAGCCTTTTCTAGAGCCTCTGTGTAGCTAATCTGGTACTGGTCAGTTAATTGAACTTGTAGATAGCGCAAACGTTCGCTGACCTTTTCTTTCTTAGCTTCAGCACGTGTTTGCTTGCGAATCAACTCCTCATTCTGCTGACGAGCCTGATCCAAATGGCTGGCAATATCATCCAATTGACCCTCGATATCATCCAACTCAAACTGCTTGCGAATCAGACCTTGTTGAAGATTGGCTTTCTGAGTTTTAGCCTCTTCCACCTGCTGGCTTAGTAAATCCGTATCCACTTTTTCAAGATTATCAACCTTTTCTTGGAGGAGACGCTGGATTTCCTCTTGCTCGATATCCAGATTATCCAGTTCCTTGCCTAAGCGTTCAATATCAGTCACTTCGTACCGCTTTTGTCCTTGCAGTTCGGACTTAAGCAAGCGCGCTTGAGAAATCTGTTCCTGCAAGTTTTGATAACGTTCTTGAATAGCGTTTTTGTTAGACTTAATTTCTTCAATCTCAGCTTCCAGATTTTGTTTTTCACTGGCAATGGTGTCAAGGCGCTCTTGACATTTTTCCTTGTCCGCTTGCCAATCTCCTTCAGTAAGGCGATTTAATTCCTCTTCTTGAAGTTTCCAAAGAGTTTCCAGTTCCTCAACTTGCTGACTGGTCTGTTGATAAGCAAGGTACAAACCTTGCTCCTGAATACGAGCTTGCTCACCCTGAGATTTGATAGCTTCTAATCTTTCTGCCAATACCGCCATCTCATCTTGCAAGGTCTTCAAACTTGCTTCTTCTGACCGCAAGTCAGCTTCCTCTTCAGCAATTTCTTTTTGCAATTGCTCCAGCTCTGGCTTGATGAAAATACTGTTATTTTGACGATTGGCACCACCCGCATAGGAACCACCTGTACGCAACTCTGTCCCATCCAGTGTCACCATACGGACTTGATAACGAACTTGGCGAGCAGCCGTACGTGCATGTTCTACAGTATCAAAAATTGCTGTCGTTGCTAGCAAGTTCTTGAAAATGGCTTCTAGTCTCTTATCAAACGACACCAACTCATCTGCCATGCCCAGAAATCCTGGACTTGCTGCGATAGCATCTTGATTCTGACTAGAGATTGTACGCGCCTTAATCGTTGTCAAAGGAAGGAAGGCCGCACGACCAGCTCTGTTACGTTTTAGGAAATCAATCGCCTTAGTTGCCGCGTTTTCATCTTCTACAATGATATGCTGACTGCTAGCTCCAAGTGCAATCTCCAAAGCAGTTTGAAAATGCACATCAAAGGTCAGATGCTCACTAACTGCACCAATGATTCCACCAAGACGGTCTTTTTCTTGAAGAACACTCTTAACACCCGCATAAAAATTACTATGATTTCTTAGAATGTTTTCTAAGCTTTGGGCTCGAGCCTGCTTGTTTTTAAGAGCGTCCAGACGGTCAAAGAGTTGGCTCTGCTGGGCTTGGTAAGAAGCTTTCTGCTCCTCTTGTTCCTTGGCACTAGCTTGGTAGTCTGCCAATAATTTCTGAACCTGCTCCTTGGCGGTTTCAAGCTCGTCTTTTTGCTGACTAGCCTTCTCTTTAGCTGTAGCCAGCTGTTCTTTCAATTTCTCAAGTTGATCTGCTTGTTTTTGAGATAGTTGACGGCTGTTTTCCAACTCATTCTCGATGCGGGTCAGTTGGTTTGAGACATCCGCTTCTTCTTGTAAGAGCGCCACAAAACGTTCACGCAGGAGCTCAATCATCTGGTCAGGATCATCTGAAAATGCTAACAACTCTGCTTCTAGGCGATTGAGTTCCTTGTTATTTTCAGCTAGACCTTCCTCTAACCGTTCCAGATTCCCTTCTTTTTCAGATTTTTCTTTACTTAGCGCCTTTCTCTTGTCTTCCAAAGTCGCCAAACGGGCTTGTGCTTCTTGTTGATTGAGGGCTACTTGCTCAGATTCCAGTTTAGACAGGGCTAGTTTTCGCTCTAAGTCACTAATCAAACTGGTCAAATCCATTAAGCTTCCTTGGTCTTTGGTCATTTGAGCTTGGAGATCTTGGCGTTTCTTTTTAAGAGTCTGATTTTCCTCTTCTAACTCTTCACGCTTTTGGTAATAACTAGTCAAGAGTTCCTGAACTTGCGTTAGCTCTTCTTCTGTCAACTCTAGTTCAGCCTTGTTTTCCTTGATTTGGGCAACCAGTACATCCAAGTAAATTGCCTTGCGTTGACCATCCAAGTCGAGAAACTTACGAGCATTCTCAGCTTGCTTGGCAAGGGGCTTGATTTGATTATCCAACTCATAGATAATGTCCTCTAAGCGGTCGAGATTGTCTTGAGTTTGTTGTAGCTTACTCTCTGTTTCTTTTCGACGAGTCTTGTATTTTAAAACTCCAGCAGCTTCTTCAAAAATAGCACGGCGTTCTTCAGGCTTGGAGTTAAAAATTTCCTCAACCTTCCCTTGAGAGATGATGGAGAAGGAATCTCGTCCCAGACCTGTGTCCAAGAAAAGGTCATGGACATCACGGAGACGGACTTTCTTTCCATCAATTCGATATTCGCTATCTCCACTACGGTAGATATGGCGTTCTACCTTAATAACTTGCCCCGCATCCTTAATAAAACCATCTTCATTGTCCAAGGTTACGACAACAGAAGCATAATTGAGTGGTTTGCGACTTTCAGTTCCAGCAAAGATAACGTCGGGCATCTTGCCACCACGAAGACTCTTGACACTGGACTCTCCCAAGGCCCATCGCAGACTTTCTGTGATATTTGACTTCCCAGAACCATTGGGCCCAACGACAGCTGTCACACCTTGATCAAAGACGACCCTGGTCTTGTCAGCAAAGGACTTGAATCCCTGAATCTCAATCTCCTTTAAATACATGAATCCAGCCCTTTCTCAACTGCATTTTTGGCGGCCTCTTGTTCTGCCAATTTTTTAGAACGGCCTTGACCTTTTCCGATACTCTTGCCCTCAACAAGAACTTCTACATCAAAAACCTTATCATGGGCAGGCCCCGTCTCAGAGGTCACCTGGTAGCGAATATCCACATCGCCATTAACCTGGAGCAACTCTTGCAAGTGTGTCTTGTAATCCGTAATCATCTCAAAGTCACCTACTTCAACCTTGGGAATCATGACCTGATAGATAAACTCTTTTACTCTAGCTACATCCTTGTCTAAAAGCAAAGCTCCCAGAAAGGCTTCAAAAGCATCACCGAGAATGGTGTCACGATTGCGCCCACCAGACTTTTCTTCTCCTTTACCCAGCTTGATAAACTGATCAAACTGGCAATCACGCGCAAAACCAGCCAAACTCTCCTCACGGACAATCATGGCACGGAGCTTGGACAAATCTCCCTCTGGTTTCTTAGGATATTTTTTATACAGATATTCTGAAATCAATAATTGCAGAACAGCGTCTCCTAAAAATTCCAAGCGCTCATTGTGTGAAATTTTTAAGAGGCGGTGCTCATTGGCATAACTCGTATGAGTAAAGGCTGTTTCCAGCAAATTCTTGTCTGCAAATTCGATTGCAAAACGCTTCTTCAGTACAGTTTGTAATTCTTTCATACTGACCTCTTTCTAATAATTACGATCCTTTCTATTATAACAAAAAAAGCCCTCTGAGTCACTTTAAAATGGGACTGGAGGGAATTTGGGCATTTTTTAGAAAAAGTTCTTCAATTCTAGGGGGCAGATTTGGGATAGTATAAAGAAAAAAGCCTTATTTAAAGGCTTTTTTAGGCTGTTTACATCCACCCTGAGGGAATCGAACCCCCATCTCAAGAACCGGAATCTTACGTGATATCCATTACACTAAGGGTGGAAACTTGTCTTATTATAACAGAAATTTGCTCTAATAACAAGTTTTTTATGGATGGACTAAGCGTCTATTAGTGGGAAGCATCACCATTCCAGATAGAGTTTTTCACGATTACATAATCAACGTGCTTGAGGTCAGCAACCTTGCGTCCACCTGCGTAGGAAATGGCACTTTGCAAATCCTGCTCCATCTCAGTAAGGGTGTCTTGCAAATGCCCTTTGGTAGGAAGTAAGATGCGTTTTCCTTCTACATTTTTATAAGCACCCTTTTGGTATTGGGAAGCTGAACCATAGTATTCTTTGAACTGTTCGCCATCGACTTCAATCGTCTTTCCTGGACTTTCGATATGCCCTGCAAATAGGGAACCAATCATGACCATGCTAGCACCGAAACGGATAGACTTGGCAATGTCACCGTGTGTACGAATCCCTCCATCAGCAATGATCGGTTTACGCGCAGCCTTGGCACACCAGCGAAGTGCTGCCAACTGCCAACCACCTGTCCCAAAACCAGTCTTGACCTTGGTGATACAAACCTTACCAGGACCGATTCCAACCTTAGTAGCATCGGCACCAGCATTCTCCAATTCACGCACAGCTTCTGGTGTCCCAACGTTACCAGCAATGACAAAAGTATCTGGTAATTCTTTCTTGATGTGCTGAATCATAGAAATCACGCTATCCGCATGACCATGAGCAATGTCAATCGTGATATACTCAGGAGCATCAGCCTTGAGCTGGCTAACAAAGTCATACTCGTAATCCTTAACACCAACAGAAATGGAAGCAATGAGCCCTTGATCGTGCATGCGTTTGATAAAAGGAATGCGCCCCGCCTCGTCAAAACGATGCATAATGTAAAAGTAACCGCCTTTAGCAAGTTGCTCTGCTACGTTCTCATCCAAAATCGTCTGCATATTTGCTGGCACAACAGGTAGTTTGAAAGTGTGATTTCCAAGTGTGACACTCGTATCTGCTTCTGCACGGCTTTTAATGACACATTTATTTGGGATTAGCTGAATATCTTCGTAATCAAAAATTGGAAATTCATTTAACATATCGATGTCTCGTTTCTTTTGTAATGACCTACCTATGCCTTCGCATCACTACGTCTTTTCCGACGTTTCCTTGATTAATTATAAACCAAAGTACAGTTTTTGTCAAATATTTTCAATAATCAAATTATATCGTTCGGGAATTACTTATATAAATAGCAAAAAAAGTGAAGAGATTATTTTCTCCCCACTTCTTCATCAATAATCGCTTTAAAATTTTCTTCTGAATTTTCCATCATTTTACAAAATGCACTATAGGATGAGGCATTCTGAGGGATTCGAATAGACCACTTCTTCAATTGAGCTCCATAGCCAGCTAGTTTTCCTATTTCACTATTTACTGACCGCTCCATACTAGGAAAAATCAGTCCAGCTTTCTCAGCTTCTAAAATATAAGAATAGGAAATCAATTGGAACAAGTCCTCGCGGTTAATTCCTTTTTCAGTCAATTCCAGTTTTTTATATTTTGCATCTAAAACAATCTTTCGTTCTCTGTCATAAAAATCTGGATATACTTTTCGTTTCCCAACAGAAAAAACTGAAATTCCGTCCGTCTTATCTTTATTTCGTGGATGGATGAAACCTTTTGGCAACAAGGTATGAACATACTCTTCCCAAAGCCAGGCAACATCAAAGAGAATACCATGTACCATCTGGGATTGGGGCCCAAGACCATGCTTTTCTCTACTCAGAATCATCAAGCAGAGTTCCTGTAATTTTCTATACTCTCTAAAATAGGCGTGTCGGATGGGTTTGATTTTATTCATTCTGATAATCTTAGCACGATCAGCTAGTTTATAAGATGAGGTTACACGAGTAATTTCTGTCATATTTTCACGATTACTATCGAGCAGAACTCCGAAACCTTTCTGATTCTTTATATACTCAATCGTATGCCGAATCAACTGCATGAGTGGATTATCATAAGTAAACTCTCTAGTTGTATAGGCAATATTTCCCATAAAAGGGAGATTTTTTTTCAGATGATTTCCAACATCTAGTACGCCCTTCACATGACTATCGTTATGGAAAAATCGCTGGTATTCCTTATAAAGACCTTTTCGGAGAGCAGCTTGAAGATACTTGGGAAGGAGGTAAACCAAGAGTTGATAGAGCTTATCTTCAGGAGACAGACCGACATCTAAACTAGTCAGATTGATATTGAGAACCTTTTGTAAAAGATAATGCAAAAAATGGTCGTTACTTTCATCAGAAAAACGAGAGGAAATCGTTAATCTTTCCTGACCATATCCAAGAAAACCAATCACGTTTCCTGTCTTGATTTTCTGATTAGCTGTTTCAAAAATCTTTTGTTCCTTGTCTAAATCAGGAGTATGAGTCAAATCATTTGGAAAAATAAAGATATTATCCTCTCTAGAAAGGTTATCCAGTGTTCTATCAAGAAGCGCTTGACTAAGGTTGGGATATTCTGCGGCAAAGTCTTCTTTAGCAATTCTATGCTGATTATCAGTTATCCGCATCATTATCACCAGTATCTTGGGGATCTGTTTGGTCGTTATTTGTCAGATCAAATGCTTTTTTCAATGTATCCAGAGTTTCAGCCTCTTCATAAGAACCTCGTAAGTAATCTTCCAAAAGCGGTTTAAGGTAATCAGACCAGAGTAATTCATAGTCAAAATCTACATCCTTCAACTTAAGGAAATAACTTGGTCCGATATGATAATGGCTATTTAGCTCCTGAACGTTTTCGATAGCAGCGTTCAAATTTCTAAGACGAAGTTTTGCTTCTTCTGCATGGATACCCAGTTCTTTATCCAACATAGCAACTTGACTTTCAGCAGTAACTTCAACAAAGCGGAAACGACGACGCATAGCAAAATCAAAGGTATCTACCGAACGGTCAATATCATTCATTGTTCCGATGATGTAAACATTTTCGGGGATATAAAACTTTTCATCAGTTTCGTGTAGATTTGCATATTGGGTAGAAACACTTCCCTTTTCACCACGATAGCCAGGGTCAATAGAGAAAAAGAGTTCACCAAAAATCTTAGAAATCTCACCACGATTAATCTCATCGATGATGAATACGAATTTCTTATCAGTATCAATCGTTGGGGATACATAATCACATAAGCCATAACTTTCTTTCATGTGATCCAAAACGATTTTTTGATAAGTTTCATATTTTAAATTAGTCTCTTCCCCCTTGTACAAAAGATACACTTTTTCTTTGGTGGCAACGGGAGAATCAAACTTCACATTCCCTTGACTATTTAAACTGGCTGGAACCGAACTACGAGGGAAGAAGTATTGTCCTTGTTTTTCATTAATAGCATCCGTTAGCTTAGCCCACGTTTCCTCAAAATTATCTTGTCCTCCAGTTTTCTGAGCTTCCTTAGCCTTCTGGCAAAACTGCTTAAAAATACCATCTTGTAATTTAAACTCAATAGCTCCATCCCCATTTGATACCGGTCTCAACCCCTCTACAAAATCCGTATAATCATAGGAAGGGTGAAATTGTACAAAGCCGATTTGATCTTCATTACCACCCGTTAGCTCTGTCGCTATTTCTTTAGCAAGATAAGTTTTTCCTGTACCAGGAGCACCACGAAGGATGAGGTTTTTGGATTTTTTTAATTTATCTAAATAATCGTTAATATTTTTATTCATAACAACTTTCTCTATATTTTTTCTGTATGTACCATTTAGAATAGATTTATATAAATTGATACGTTCTGAATTTCTATCCCAGTTGATGGTTTGTCTTGTACCTTTTTTTCTTTGGTATTCCCATCCACCATCTACTTTCAACCAATTAACACCAATACAATGTTTAAACTCTGTTTTTGTTTCATCAAAGTAATATGTTTTCACACATTGTCCAATACCTAAAATTTTGTTAAATCCTGAGGTAGCTATTATATAATCATTTATTTTTATGTCATGTGCAAACTTCCAAATAAATAAATTTCTCTGCTTTCCTTGCTTCAATTCTTCAGGATTATTGTAATCTAAAATATTAGATAAATTAGAATCAAAATCTATACAAGCTATATTCTCTTCTTTAAATAAAGACCAAACTTTTCCACCTCCTCCTGCAACTATCATCCAATAATTTAATTTTTCTTCCATTTTGTAACTCCATTTTCATATTATAGGCTAGTTAGTATTTAATATTTCAAAACCCTATTTCATATATAGAATATCATATCTATATAAAAAAGAAAAGAAATTCTAAACAAAAAGCCCAGTGTTAGGAGCTTTAATATCTCATAACACTAGACTTCTTTTTTATCTTAATAATACTCACCCTGACGGTAGTCCCATGAGTTAAAGGTATCTGACAAGTGCATCATGATTTTATCAATGTCAAGCCCTTTACGGATCACAACTGGAGCTGGTGAGATTGAGCGGGCTCCTCCTTGTTCTGGGATGAGTTTGCCGTCTTTATCAACCATAGACACCATCACACCTTGCTCATAGCGAGTTTCAATGGTTTTGTCAGGTTGGATGGATGCCACATAGTCGTCTGCTTCGATGACAAGGTCCACTGCTCCTTCGATACGTTCTCCGATTCCTTCCACCTTACCGCGGTTACCTTTTCCAGATGGGTTAGCTGATGAGGCATAGACCATTTTTCCTTCGTCCCAAAGTTTGGCAGCCAACTGTTCACCAGCTTTACCAAACTTGATGACAAAACAGCTCGTTCCACGCACGTCTGTCATGAGTTCTTCACGGCCATCACCGTATGCTTTAAGTTTTTCAAAAGCTTCTGGTTTCCATGGAAGGATACAACCGAGGAGAATATCTTCGTCCCAATGTTTTTGGTAGAAGGCTTCAATTTCTGGGTTGAGTTGTGCTAAAGCACGTAGCTCGTCCATGCTACCACAAAGTACAACACCTGGTTTGTTACGGTTACGCTCTTTGGCTTCAAACTTGCGTTCAAGTCCTGCCTTATCGCTGGTCATGATGATGTAACCAACTTTGGTAGGACAAACGATACAACCACCCTCTCCTTTTAAAATGTCATAGCCTTCTTGTGAAAGTGTTCCGTTCCATTGAATGTGTTTTGTCATAGTTTTATTTCCTTTTCTATTTTTCCTAATCCTGCCAGTAGGCTGGGCGTTGTTTTTCATAAGCAGCAATCAAATCTTCATACTGCAAGGTAATACCGATATCATCCAAACCATTTAAGAGCTTGTGTTTCCATTCACTATCGATTTCAAAAGTGAATTCTCCAACTGGTGAGATGATTTTCTGTTTTTCCAAGTCTACAGTTACCTGGTCGGTCGGTTTGAGTTGGGCTAGCTTTTCTCTAACCTCCTTAGGCTGGACAATGGGCAACATGCCATTATTGAGTTCATTATTGTAATGAATGTCTCCGAAAGATCCTGCAATCACAACCTTAAAACCATAGTCGGCTAGAGCCCAAGCTGCGTGTTCTCTCGAAGAACCTGCCCCAAAGTTATCCCCTGAGATGAGAATACTGGCTTTGCGGTATTCAGGTCGGTTAAAAACAAAGTCTGGATCCTCAGTATACTTATCGTCTAGATAACGCCAAGCATACATGAGGTACTTACCAAAGCCTTTCTTATCAATCAACTTGAGAAACTGCTTGGGGAGGATTTGGTCTGTATCAATGTTATCATTCATAAGAGGAACGGTCGTTCCCGTATAAACTGTAAATTTCTCCATATCCTCTCCTTACTGGGCTTCTGGCATCTGCCGAACATCTACGAAGCGCCCTGCGATAGCCGCTGCAGCTGCCATGGCTGGACTGCAGAGATGGGTTTTAGCGCCAAATCCCTGTCTATCTTCAAAGTTGCGATTACTGGTTGAGGCACAGTGAACCCCATCAGGTACCTTGTCTGGATTCATCCCTAGGCACATAGAGCAACCTGGGTCTCGCCACTCAAAGCCAGCATCAAGGAAAACCTTGTCCAAGCCCAACTTCTCAGCAGCTCGTTTAACAGGACGAGAGCCTGGTACTACGATTGCTGTTAGATTGGGAGCTATTTTCTTTCCTTTGACAAATCGAGCAGCCAGTTGCAAGTCACTGAGACGAGCATTGGTGCACGAACCAATAAAGATATAGCCCAGTTCAATATCTGCCGGCTTTTGACCAGGCTCCAAGTCCATGTAATGATAAGCTCGCTCATCATTCATATCCTTAATTTCTGGGAAGCTACTGTCAAAGTCAACGCCCATAGCAGGATTGGTTCCCCAAGTCACCATAGGAGCCAAGTCTGAGACATCCATCTGGATAACCTTATCATAAACAGCATCGTCATCGCTAACTAGGGTTTTCCAATCCGCCACAGCCTCCTCAAAAGCTTCGGGAACACATTCCCGTCCCTTTAAATAATCATAGGTGGTCTGATCTGGATTCATGATCCCCATCTTAGAGCCAAACTCGATGGACATATTGCAGATGGTCATTCGCTCTTCCATGGTCAGAGCATCAATGGCTTCTCCACGATATTCCACCACATAGCCTACACCACAAGCAACGCCGTACTTGGCAATCAAGGCGAGAATGTAATCCTTGGAATAAACTCCTTTTTGAGGAACACCAGTGAATTCTACCAACATTTTCTTGGGTTTAACTTGCCAGAGTGTCTGGGTAGCAAAGACATGCTCGACCTCACTGGTCCCAATCCCAAAGGCGATAGCTCCGAAAGCTCCGTGAGTAGCTGTGTGACTGTCTCCACAAACGATGAATTTTCCTGGTTGGGTCCGTCCTGTTTCTGGACCTACCATGTGAACGATTCCCTGCTTTTCAGAACCGTGGGCAGCATGTTCAATCCCAAACTCCTCAACATTTTCAACAAGTTTATCAATTTGAGCCTTGGAAATCACATCTCGAATATCGTAGATATTAACCGTCGGGACATTGTGGTCAAAGGTTCCAAATGTCAAGTCTGGTCGTCTCAATCTGCGTCCTGCATCTCGCAATCCTTGAAAAGCCTGAGGACTGGTCACCTCGTGAATATAGTGTTGATCCACATACATGAGTTGGGGCTGCCCCTCTTCTCCTGTGATGACATGGCGTTCCCATAATTTATCAAAAATCGATTTTCCTGCCATCAATTACCTCCAAATGAAATATAGGGCTACTAGTGTGGTTACCATCCCAAGGAACCAAACCGTTTTAAAATACCATTTTCGAGTCTTGTGGTGAAAGGTGATTCCTGCTAACCAAGCGCCAAATCCACCACAGACAAGTGCTATAGTCAAGAGAATTTTCTCTGGGATGCGCCAAGCACCTCTCCTTGCCTTGGATTTGTCAATGCCATAAATCAAGAAAACCATGACATTCCAAATCAAAAGAACTAGAGTAATTTTTTCATCTAACTTCATAACCTTGCAATAATAGCTTCCGTCATTTCCTTGGTAGAAGCCTTTCCTCCTATATCTCTCGTTAAAATTCCTGCTGCCAAACTGGCTTCTACAGCATGCTCGATACGCTCTGCATCCTCAAAACGTCCAAAACTATCTCTCAACATCATGGCTACTGATAAAATCATGGAAATAGGATTGGCAATTCCCTGACCTGCGATATCAGGTGCCGAACCGTGAATGGGTTCATAGAGACTTAGCCCCTTTTCAGAATGACTAGCCGATGGCATGACTCCAAGTGTGCCAGATAGAACGCTTGATTCATCAGATAAGATATCTCCGAAAAGATTTTCTGTCACGATGACATCAAATTTAGCAAGATTGGTAATCATAAGCATGGCAGCTGAGTCCACCAACTGGTGTTCCAAGGTCACATCTGGAAAATCTTGCGCAACCTCCTCAGCCACTCTGCGCCAGAGTTTTGATGTCGCTAGAACATTTTGCTTATCGATACTAGTAACGATTTTTCTGCGACTTCTTGCAATTTCAAAGGCTTTGCGAATAATACGCTCCACTTCTTCATAGCTGTAGTCGTTGATATCACGCGCTTTGCGCTCTTCAAGGATATGATCCCCAAAGTAAATCCCACCTGTCAACTCACGCACCACGACAAAGTCTACACCAGCAATTCGTTCGGGTTTGAGAGGTGACAAATGCTTGAGACTATCAAAAATCTTAACAGGGCGAATATTGGCATAGAGATTGAGTTCCTTACGAAGAGCCAGCAAACCTTGTTCAGGGCGAATCGCTGCCCCATCATACTGGGGACTACCGATAGCCGCTAGGAGAATAGCATCTGCTTCTCTACATGCCTTGAGGGTTTCATCAGGTAAGGGATGCCCCGCAGCATCAATACCTGCACCACCAAAGGGGCATCTGTCAATCTCATAGTCAAAACCTGTTTTTGAAGCTAGAGCTTCCAGAACCACTAAACCAGCTTCCATAATTTCTGGACCGATTCCATCCCCTGCTAGAGCTACTATTTTCTTTGTCATAGCCTTCTCCTTTACACACTAGGCATGTCTCGGTAGGAAACGCTGTGCCCCATCTCACCAGCATTCTCTTTTTGAACAAAAGTATTGGCATTGATATAAGCAATAGCCGAAGCTTTCAACACATCGAAATCGAGACCTGCTGCATTAAAGATGGTTTCTGTATCTCTGTTTTCAACAGTGACCAAAACCCGAGCTTGGGCATCGATTCCATCTGTTACCGCATCGATGGTATAGGACACCAAGCGAACAGATTGATTGAAGAACTTGTCGATGGCGTTGAAGATAGCTTCAACGGAACCTTGCCCTGTCGCATTGAATTCGACTTTCTCACCATCCATATTAGCCAGACTAACAAGCGCTTCAATGTCATTATCTGCATGGGTTTGAAGTTGTAAATCATCAAAGTGGAAGCCTTCTGGATTTTCAACCATGGTTCCAGCTACCAGAGCTCGAATATCTGCATCTGTGATTTCTTGTTTCTTGTCCGCTAGTGCCTTGAACTTAGCAAAGAGTGGTTTGATATCCTCTTCTGTAAAATCTAGGGCCAATTCTCTTAGTTTTTCAACAAAGGCATGGCGACCTGACAATTTACCAAGCGGAAGACTGTTACTCTTGACACCGACCAATTCAGGTGTGATGATCTCATAAGTAAGAGGATTTTTAAGGACTCCATCTTGGTGAATACCCGATTCATGAGAAAAGGCATTGCCACCAACGACGGCCTTATTTTTAGGAACTGGAATACCAGAGAAGCGAGAAACCATTTCTGACGTATTCATTGTTTCATCCAAAACAATATCACTAGTTGCTTGGAAGAAATCCTCACGAATCTTCAAAGCAACAGCTACTTCTTCAAGAGCAACATTACCTGCGCGTTCACCGATACCATTAATAGTTCCCTGGACACGTCCAGCACCGTGTTTAATTGCTGTCAAAGTATTTGCAGTTGCCATACCGAGATCATCGTGACAGTGGACACCAAAGACAACTTTATGATCTGATTTAATATTTTCGGTCAAGTGATCAAAGATGCGTGCAAACTCTTCTGGAGTCGTAAAGCCAACCGTGTCAGGGATATTGATATAAGTTGCCCCAGCGTCCACTGCTGTTTGAACGACTTGCAAGAGGAAATCCAACTCTGTTCTAGTCGCATCTTCAGGAGAGAATTCGACGATTTCAAACTTAGAACGTGCGTAAGAAACATGCTCCTTAATAGCTTCTAAAATCTCTTCCTTGCTCTTATTGAGCTTATACTTGCGGTGAATCGGACTGGTCGCGATAAAGACGTGAACCTGAGGATACTTGGCATCCTTGAGCGCCTCGTAACAAGCATCTATATCAGACTTGACCGAACGTGCCAAAGCTGTCACCGCTGTTTTCTTCAAGACTTTAGCAATCTCCTGAACTGCCTTAAATGAGTCTGGGCTAGCAGCCGGAAAACCAGCTTCGATAGCCGAAATCCCCCATTTCTCCAGCTGTCTTGCAATGGCAACCTTTTCCTTGATTGAAAAATTAACACCCGGCGTCTGCTCTCCATCCCGAAGGCTGGTATCTAGAAATTCAACTGTTCGCATAAGTTTTCCCCTTTTCCAAATATGGTTTTAAAAAAACATCTCGCTCAGAAACCCAAGCGAGATGTTGATTTACTCCCGCTTGGTAAGCCAAACAGGACTAATGCTTTTGCACTAGCCCGAGTACCTCAACAACAAAGCAAATTGATTAAACTTAGCTGTTTTCATGTTTGACTTTCTCCTTCGTTTGATATCTTGTTTAGTATTCTAGCATAGGAAAAATCACTTGTCAAGAAAAAATCCATTATTTTCTGAAAATTTCTTCAGTAAAGAATATTTTGCTAATTGAAAGTATTTAAAATCTCAAGTAAATTTCCCTATTTTTTCACGGTTAGGTTCCAACTTCTTTCCATCAATTTCAGTACCATTTCATCTGACAAAGTATCATCAAGTGTCAGACTAAGCCAGTAGCGTTTGTTCATATGAAAGGCTGGGTAAATTCCCTTTTGCGAAAGCAAGTCAGCCACTTGGTCGTGTTTGAGGTTGACTGCTTCCACTAGCCCTTCTCTCCCCTTATCTAACTTATCCCACGGAATTCTCATCAAAACAGCATACCACTTTTGATTGCCTTCATGGCGCAATACAGCAGCATCAGGTGATTTTTCCCACAGATACTCCAGCTGATTCCCATAATCTTCCTGAACCTGAGCCATGATACGCTTAGTCTGAGGGCAGATAAAATCCTGCACATCAAAACAAGCCTTCCGAATCTGGTAAAGAATCTCCAAACAAGCCTCACGGACACTTCCGACAAAACTTCCCCGCATACTTTCCATATGTACTTGAGGATAGAGGTCACCCGTTTCCTGGTCAAAGACCTGAAAGCTCACATTATCCGGAGTGATAGAAACTGTCATGAAAAAGTCACCCTGCAAAATCTGGCAACTATAGGTCCAGACTTCCCCACTTTCTACAAAACCATAGGCATGGGCTTTTTCTTTATTAAACTGATAGGATTTAAAAATTTCAAACATAAGTGAAAACTGCTACCAAAAGCTAGCAGTTCCTTTCTATTTTTTAAAAGACAACCTTGGTTCCATGCAATTGTGTCACACCCAGCTGGTCGATAAAGGCTTGACGGTTGTCAAGGTCAATCCCTCCACCTGGTAAAATTTCAATTTTACCTTTAGCATGTTCCAAAATTCTGTGATAATGGGCAAAACGTTCTTCTAGCGAGTCTCCAGACACACCAGCACGAGTTAAGATACGAGTGACACCAGCTTGGCTGAGCCAGTCAATGGCTTCCAACTGGTCTTCATCACTCAATTCATCAAAGGCCATGTGAAAGACAATTTCCATTCCTTTAGATGCGACAATCAACTTCTCAAGATTAGCCTTATCCAACTTTTTATCAGCAGTTAATGCTCCAAAAACAACCCCTTGACTTCCAGTCTGAGCAGTCAAACGAATGTCTTCTAGCATGATTGCTATTTCAAGATCAGTATAGACAAAGTCGCCACCACGGGGACGAATCATGGTCATAATGGTCGTATCGTAGTTAGCTGCCAGTTCAACCGCTGCCTTGGTCACTCCATAGCTAGGTGTTGTTCCTCCTACTGCTAGATTGTCACAAAGTTCGATTCGACGAGCTCCAGCCTGTATCGCTTTTTCAAGCAAGGTCACATTTTCAGCACAAAATTCGTAAATCATTTGATTCTCCTTGATGTTTTCTTTAAATTTATTATATCATATTATTTTAAATATGCTTTCATTTTTATCAAGGCAAATTACTACTATTTTAACTATTCTTTGTCAGGAATGACTTTAAAAAGATAGTAGGTGATAAAGACAGTCAAGGCTCCCAGACCAATTTTGACTGCTAAAAGAGGGGCAAAATAAATAGAAATCCCCATCAAGATATAGATAGATACGATGATTTTTTTCTTTCGTTCTCGCGCGATTGACTTGGTTTCCCGAAAGTCAGCTACATAAGTCTGATAAAGCTTTGTATGATAAAGCCAATCTTCAAAACGCTTAGAAGATTTTGAAAAGCAAGCGACAGCTAACAAAAGAAAGGGGGTTGTTGGTAAAAGTGGTAAGACAACTCCAATAACAGCTAAAGCCAGTGAAATAAAGCCAATACTGAGATAAATGATACGCATGATTTCTCCTAGATAAATTACTCTTCCTCTAGTTTCGCATACAAGGGGGAAATTTGTCAAGCATCAACAAAAAAGAGCCTGAAATTCATTTTCAGGGCTCTGCATTTTATTTAATTTTCTCTTCTTCGTAGTCGCCATTACTACATACAACCTGCTTGCCACCACCACGGACTTTTTTCTCCACAAGGAAGTGTCCGCATTTTGGACAGTCACGGCCAATTGGTTTGTCCCAGGAAGTAAACTCACATTCTGGATAGCGATTGCAACCATAGAAGACACGATTGCGCTTGGTTTTGCGTTCGATGATTTGTCCTTGATGACAGCTCGGACACTCGACTCCAATCTCTTTGACAATCGCTTGTGTGTGACGGCAGTCTGGGAAATTACTACAAGCATAGAATTTACCAAAACGTCCTAGCTTAATCACCATCGGGCTACCACAAACTTCACAGTCAAATCCAGCTGGCTCATCCTTGATCTGGATTTTTTCCATTTCGGATTCAGCCTTGGCCACTTCTTTAGAGAATGGTTTATAAAATTCATCAATGACACGTTGCCACTGCTCTTTTCCAACTTCAACATCATCCAGTTTTCCTTCCATCTCAGCTGTGAAGGTCACATTTACGATATCTGGGAAATATTCAACAATGAGTTTATTAACAATTTCACCCAACTCTGTTGGTTCAAAGCGTTTAGCTGCCAGACGAACATAGTAGCGTTTTTGGATGGTTTCAATTGTCGGAGCGTAGGTTGACGGACGTCCAACTCCATTTTCCTCCAAGGTCTTGATCAGTGTCGCTTCCGAATAGCGAGCAGGTGGTTGAGTGAAATGTTGCTCTGGCTTGCTATTGACCTGCTTGACCACACCTCCTACTGCCATATCTGGCAACATCTTGTTCTTGTCAGAGTCATTGTAAATAGCAAGATACCCATCAAACTTAACTTGGCTACCATTTGCCGCAAACTGTACCCCATTTTGAGAGATCTTAACAGCCATGGTATCAAAGATAGCGCCTGTCATCTGGCTGGCCACAAAACGGTTCCAGATAAGGGTATAGAGCTTGAACTGGTCTTTGTCCAAGTACTTAGCGATGCTTTCAGGTGTGTTAAAGACACTAGATGGACGAATGGCTTCGTGGGCATCTTGAGCACCTGAGGCATTCTTGACCCTGCTACCATGCTTGGTATACTTGCTACCAAAACGGTCGTTAATGTAGCTTGCCGCTTCGTTCTGAGCCACAGGACTGATACGAGTCGAGTCTGTACGCATATAGGTAATCAAACCTTGCACGCCTGATCCGATATTGATCCCTTCATAGAGCTGTTGGGCCACCATCATAGTCTTTCGAGTACGGAAATTAATTTTGTTAGCAGCATCCATCTGCATGGTTGAAGTTGTATAAGGTAGGGGCGCATTGCGTTTGCGTTCTTTCTTATCTACCTGGTCTACTGTGAAATCTTTACTAGTCAAATGGGACAAGACTTCTTTGACTTCTTCATTGGTGGTCAATTTCATCTTTTTGCCATTCATACCATAGAAAGAAGCCTGAAATTGCTTGGTACCCTTCTTAAAGACACCATCAATTGTCCAGTATTCTTCCGGTTGGAAGGCATTGATTTCATTTTCACGGTCAATGATGAGCTTAAGTGCAACCGACTGCACGCGTCCTGCTGATAAGCCCTTCTTGACCTTTTTCCACAAAATAGGCGAAATCGAATACCCTACCAAGCGGTCTAAGACTCGACGAGCTTGTTGGGCGTCGACCAAGTCCATATCAATCTTGCGAGGTTCTTTAAAGGCATTTTTTACCGCGTCCTTGGTGATTTCATTAAAGACTACACGGTTGGCATCATTCTCGTCCAAGTTGAGAATGTGAGCCAAATGCCAGGAAATTGCTTCTCCTTCACGGTCCGGGTCACTCGCCAGAAAGACTTTATTGGCCTTTTTGGCTTCTTTTTTCAGATCATTGATGAGAGGACCTTTTCCTCGGATATTGATATACTGCGGTTCATAGTTATTTTCAATGTCGACTGACATACTGGATTTTTTCAAATCACGGATATGCCCGACACTGGCTAGAACCTTGTAGTTTCTACCTAAATATTTCTCAATCGTTTTCGCCTTAGCAGGCGACTCTACGATGACTAGATTTTTTTTAACTGTTGATTTTTTCTTCTTTGTTGCCGTAGCCACACTATCACACCTTTTCAAAGTAATAAACTTTATAAAGTGTAAACCATTTTTCTATAGCTGTCAAGACTTAAATCCTATATATAGAAGAAAAGTTTATCTGAATAATCCATTTCTCCTTAAAATTCAAACTCAGCCAACACATCTTGACCACTTGTGATCAGTTTTGCTCCCTCTTGAATCAGGTGGTGACAGCCATCTGAATGACCATCTAAAATGTTTCCCGGAATGGCAAAGACATCACGACCTTCCTCCATAGCTCGCTCACAAGTAATAAGACTACCAGAACGCATCCTTGCCTCTGCTACAATAACTCCACGACACAATCCTGCAATGATACGATTACGGGCTGGAAAGTGAAATTTCAAGGGTTCTTCACCTGGACCGTACTCGCTTAATACCAGATGATGATTTCCAATGTACTCCTGCAAGCGTTTATTGGCACGTGGATAAAAAACATCCAATCCTGTTCCAATGACAGCAATTGTTCTTCCTCCATTCTGGAGTGCAGCCATATGGGCAGCCGTATCAATCCCTTTGGCTAAACCACTGACCACAATTAACTCGTTTTCCAAACCTTGGATGACTCTCTGAACCGACTTTGCTCCCTGACTAGAACATGAACGACTCCCTACAACAGCAACCTTTGGAAACTTTAACAAGTCCAGATTTCCTTTATAAAACAAGAGCACTGGAGCATCATAAATCTCACTCAGATCCCAAGGATAACAGTCATCAAGAATAGAAAAGGATGGAAATTTCTGAAACTCCTTCTCCAACTGTGCATCATCTATCTGGAAATAGCGTTCCATAAAGACAGCAGGATTACGACACCCAGATATTTCTGCAATATCACCTAGCAAGAGCTCCTGATCTACAGTCTCATCGTATTCAAGAACTGTTAAAATTTGTTGATTGCTCAGCCCAGCTTTTCTCAATTTGTAAATCTCATAGTTTGTGATCTTCATATGCAACTCCATTTCTTTTTCTACTCATCTATCTATTCGTAAAAAAAAAATAAAAAGAAGACCAAGGATCTTCTTTTTTTCATTTATTCAGCTTTAGTAGTTGACCAGCTACTTTCAACCATCGGTAAGATTGTTTTTAAAGTTTCCCCATCCCCTTCAAGTGAAACATAGCGGATTTTACCATCATTTGATCGGAAAACCCAGGTAACGAGGTATTTCCCTGACTTAGCAATTGCATTGACAACATAGGCTTCATAACCTCCAATGGTCGATTTGGAGCCCCAAACCTTACTGAAATCAGAGCTTTGTTCTTTGGAAGTTAAAATACTAGCAGAGACAGTCACAACATCCAATTTAGCATATTCTTCTTCGCTGATATTAAATTGCTCAGCCTTGAAGGTATTCAGCGTAACAATGTTGATATCTGTTCCATCACAATACTGTATATCATTTCCACCTTCTACTTCATGGAATCGAACCCATGATTTGGGTACCTTGACAAATCCATATTCATTCGAACCGATGATTTGTGTCTCTTCCTTTTTCGCTTCAGAAACAGCAGAACTAGAGCTACTCGTTTCCTGACTGCTAGAAGAACTAACAACCACAGTCGAACTTTCTTCGGTTGCTGTTTGCGACTTATTGGAGCATGAAGCTAAAAAAGCACTAACAGTAACTACAGTACCTAAAATCAATAATTTTTTCATCATACCACCTCTCCATCTGCATTATAAGAAAAATAAGAACTTCTGTCAAATTCTGACCTAATTGATTCTGTTAGTTTCCGATTTTATTGCTCACATTTAAAGCAAAAACTCTTGAAAAATCTTCAAGAGTTTTGTTTTTTATTTCTATTCTTCATCCATACTCAAGACGCTGAGGAAGGCTTCTTGTGGGACTTCTACTGATCCGATAGCTTTCATGCGTTTCTTACCAGCTTTTTGTTTTTCAAGGAGTTTGCGTTTACGAGAAACGTCACCACCGTAACACTTGGCAAGTACGTTCTTACGAAGGGCCTTGATATCCGTACGAGCCACAATCTTGTGCCCGATTGCTGCTTGAATTGGAACCTCAAATTGTTGACGAGGGATGATTTTCTTGAGCTTATCAACGATGAGTTTCCCACGTTCGTAGGCAAAGTCCTTATGAACGATAAAGCTGAGGGCATCCACCTTATCACCATTGAGAAGGATATCCATTTTGACCAGTTTAGATGGACGGTACTCTGACAATTCATAGTCAAAGCTTGCATAACCACGCGTCGAAGACTTAAGCTTATCAAAGAAGTCAAAGACGATTTCAGCAAGTGGGATTTGGTAGATAACATTGACACGATTGTCATCAATATAGTCCATGGTCACAAAGTCCCCACGTTTGCGTTGAGCCAATTCCATTACTGCCCCAACAAACTCCTGTGGTACCATGATTTGCGCCTTAACATACGGTTCTTCAATAGTCGCAATCTTGGTTGGATCTGGAAACTCTGATGGGTTAGAGACATCCATAGACTCACCGTCAGTTTGGTTAACCTTATAGATAACAGATGGAGCTGTCATGATGAGGTCAATATTGAACTCACGCTCCAAACGCTCTTGGATAACATCCATATGGAGAAGTCCAAGGAATCCACAACGGAAACCAAATCCCAGCGCCTGCGATGTTTCTGGTTCAAACTGCAGACTGGCATCGTTGAGCTGCAATTTTTCTAGGGCTTCACGAAGGTCATTGTATTTATTTGACTCGATTGGGTAAAGTCCTGCAAAGACCATAGGATTCATCTGCTTGTAGCCATGTAATGGCTCTGCCGCAGGATTGGTTGCCAAGGTAACTGTATCACCCACACGAGTGTCTTGAACTGTCTTGATAGAAGCCGCAATATAACCAACGTCACCTGTCGCTAGGAAATCACGTCCTACTGCTTTGGGTGTAAAAATTCCGACCTCAGTCACATCAAAGGTTTTGCCATTGCTCATGAGCTGAATCTTATCGCCAGGTTTGACTACCCCATCCATGACACGAACTTGTAGAATAACCCCACGGTAAGCATCGTAGACAGAGTCGAAAATCAAGGCCTTGAGGGGCGCCGTCACATCACCCGTTGGGGCTGGGACTTTTTCCACGATTTGCTCGAGGATTTCTTCGATACCAATACCAGCCTTGGCAGAAGCCAAAACTGCTTCACTGGCATCCAGTCCAATGACATCCTCAATCTCCGTACGAACGCGCTCAGGATCGGCTGCTGGTAGGTCAATCTTGTTAATAACTGGAAGGATTTCTAAATCATTTTCCAATGCAAGATAAACATTAGCAAGAGTTTGAGCCTCAATCCCTTGGGCGGCATCGACCACCAAAATCGCCCCTTCACAGGCAGCTAGCGAACGCGACACTTCATAGGTAAAGTCCACGTGCCCAGGCGTGTCAATCAAGTGGAAAATATAGGTTTCCCCATCTTTAGCAGTGTAGTTCAGCTCAATGGCATTAAGTTTAATGGTAATCCCACGTTCCCGTTCTAGGTCCATACTATCCAGAAGCTGGGCTTGCATTTCACGACTAGAAACCGTCTCCGTCTTTTCCAAAATGCGGTCCGCCAGGGTTGATTTCCCATGGTCAATATGGGCGATAATAGAGAAGTTCCGAATCTTCTCCTGTCGTTTTTTCAAATCTTCTAAGTTCATGATGCTCTTCCTTTCAGGGTATCTATTAATTATAAATTGTTTTTAACATTTTGACAAGACCATACCCTGCTAGGAGTACTAATCTTCGGCAATAAAGCCATCATTTTCGATAAAGTGGTGTTCTGTCATTCCTTGGTCTGTAAAGACGATCCCATGAAGGACACCACCATAGACAGCTCCTCCATCCATGCCAATCTTGCCATCCTCTGTTATCCAAAGCTCAGCTGTACCTCGGTCTTGCTTCAGTAAGCCATAAACTGGTGTATGCCCAAAGACAATGGTTTTCCCAGTATGATTTTCGGCTTCGTGGAATGGCTTTCTGAGCCAGACTTTCTTGTAATCTGTTGTTTCATGCCAATCATCCAAGGTCAAGTCAATACCCGCATGAACAAAGATATACTTGTCTGTCTCTACTACAAATGGCATTTGACGAATAAATTCGACCAAGTCTGCTGCTTCAGTCGCAACGCGCTTGGCATCTTCTACGCCATCAACTGGTGCATCCAAGGGACGACCTAGGATTGAGTTAATAGTTGTATCTCCACCATTGCGACGATAATGGTCATAGCTTTCTTCTGGATCATCGAGCCAAGTCAGAAACATATACTCATGGTTTCCTGATAGACAGATAGCTCCATGATTGTCGACCAAATCCTTGACCATTTCTAGAACACGGCGACTGTCTTCACCACGGTCAATCAAATCCCCTAGAAAGAGCAACTGAGTTTGACCATCCCAGGTTTTGAGCAGATCTTCTAACATACCTGCTTTCCCGTGAATATCTCCAATTACATAATAGTCTGTCATTTATTTCATCCTCGTTTGCAATAATTCTCTGGCTTGGGTAAGGGCAGCTTCGGTTACATTTTCCCCAGCCAACATCTTAGCTACTTCCTCTACTCGTTCTTCAAGGGTAAGCAAACGAACTGTGGAAACAGTTGAATGCTCATCGCTAATCTTCTCAATAAAGAATTGATAATCCGCGATCGCAATTACTTGAGGTAAGTGAGAGATTGCTAAGACTTGGCCATGCTGACCAATCTTATGAATCTTTTGCGCAATGGCCTGGGCTACACGACCTGAAACTCCCGTATCCACCTCATCAAAGACAATACTGGTCTTTCCTTCCTTACGAGAAAAGGCTGACTTGATAGCTAGCATGAGACGGGATAATTCCCCACCAGACGCAACCTTAACCAAAGGCTTAAAGTCTTCACCAGGGTTGGTGGAAATGTAAAATTCGACCATTTCATTCCCCTCACGACTAAATTTGCCCTTGCTGAAGCGAACCTGGAACTGTGCCTTCTCCATATAGAGGTCCTGAAGTTCTTGCTTAATCTCGGCTTCGAGTTGCTGGGCCAAGTCATGACGAGCTGATGCAAGTTGCCCTGCCAAATCGACAAGATTAACTTCCAATTTCTTGAGCTCTGCTTCCATATCTTCGGAAGAAAGGTTATTTCCAGTCAAGAGATTGTACTCATCCGTAATCTTGGCAAAATAAAGCAAAACGTCGTCCACAGTTCCACCATACTTGCGGGTAATAGTATTCAGAAGATCTAGGCGATTTTCAACCTGCATGAGGCGATTGCCATCAAAATCCAAGTCCTCAATAATATCTTCTAAACGCTTGGTAATATCTTCTAAAACATAGTAGGTATCTGATAAAGAACTTGAAATTTCACGGTATTCAGGATCGTATTCTTCAACACTTTCCATGTCATTCATGGCTGAACGGACATTAGCAAGACTGGAGAATTCCTCATTGTCCAGCATACTGTAGGCATTGGTCAGCGTATCCGCAATATTTTTATGATTGAGGAGTTTATCTCGTTCTTGGTTGAGAGCCAAGTCTTCACCAGCCTGCAAGTTTGCAGCCTCAATCTCTGCCATTTGAAATTCCAACATTTCGATACGTGCCTTGTGTTCCTGCTGGTTTTTCTTGACTTCCAGAACCTGCTTGCGCATTTTGCGATAGGCATCAAAGCTCGTCTGATAGGTCTCCTTCAACTCCAAGAAAGCAGCATCACCAAACTCATCCAACATCTGAATGTGCAGTTGAGGACGCATTAACTCCTCTTGGTCATGCTGACCATGGATATCCACAAGGTGTTGCCCAATGGCACGCAAGACGGAAAGATTGACCATCTGACCATTCACGCGACTAACACTACGACCATTTTGCAAAATTTCCCGGCGGATGATAATCTCATCTCCCAATTCTAAACCTTGCTCATCAAAAAGTTCCTGTAAAAGGCGACTGTTTTCAACCGAGAAAAGCCCCTCAATCTCTGCCTTAGGAGCACCGTGACGAATAACGTCTGTCGTTGCACGAGCCCCCAACATGAGATTCATAGCGTCGATAATGATAGACTTTCCAGCACCCGTTTCCCCGGTCAAAACAGTCATACCCTTTTCAAAATTGAGGGAAATCGCCTCAATAATGGCAAAGTTTTTTATCGAAATTTCAAGTAACATACTGACCTACCATTTTTTGACTTGTTCAACAATTTCTTCAGCTGCCTCTGCTGTTCTAGCTACAATTAAGATAGAATCATCATCAGCTAGACAGCTAAAAATCTGTTCAGAGAATGCTTCAACCAACTGACTCTTCACAAAAATAGTATTTCCAGGAATGACAGAAAGGTTGATCATATTTCCCATTAACTCAGAACTCACAATATTGTCCTCAGCCAACTGCAAACTCTTAACAATTGATTTTGGCAATTCATAGATATAGGTATTATTCTTCAAAGGAATTTTAACAATCCCAAGCTCTTTGATGTCCCTTGAGACAGTGGCTTGCGTAGCAGAAATACCTGCTTCCTTCAAATGCTCGACAATTTCTTCCTGAGTCCCGATTTGATAATCCGTAACAAATCTTCTAATTTTTTCAAGTCTCTCTTTTTTATTCATCTTTAAATTCTCTATGTGCTCTCTCTACAACTTTTTCTATTTCAGGAGCAACTTGGTTACTTGCTCCCTCTTCCTTTTTCAAATATGCCAGAAATTCGATGTTTCCATGTCCACCTTGGATTGGTGAATAGTCTAATCCAAGCACTGAAAAACTTTGCTCAACTGCCATAGCAGTGACAGATTCAAGGACAGTTTGATGAACCTTGGCATCGCGAATGATTCCATTCTTTCCAATCTGCTCACGACCTGCTTCAAACTGGGGCTTAACCAGAGCCACCACCTGCCCTTGATCTGCCAAGACACGGTGCAAGGCAGGTAAAATCAGACTGAGGGAAATGAAACTCACATCAATACTGGCAAAGCTCGGTTCCTGCTCAAAATCAGTCTTTTCAGCATAGCGGAAATTAAACTGCTCCATGCTGACAACCCGCGGGTCTTGGCGTAATTTCCAAGCCAACTGATTGGTACCGACATCGACTGCAAAGACCAACTCAGCACCATTTTGCAACATGACGTCAGTAAATCCTCCAGTGGAAGCCCCAATATCAATCGTGGTTGCTCCATCCACTGATAAATCAAAGACCTGCAAGGCCTTCTCTAGTTTTAGACCACCTCTACTGACATACTTGAGTTTTTCACCCTTGAGTTTTAGTTCAGTATCATCTGGGATTTTTTCTCCTGGTTTGTCAAAGCGTTCTCCATTAAGGACAGCTACGACTAGACCTGCCATGACACCGCGCTTGGCCTGTTCTCGCGTTTCAAACAAGCCCTGTTTATAAGCTAGTACATCCACTCTTTCCTTAGCCATTGATTCTCAAACTTTCTACTACTTTCACAATCGGCTCTTTTTCAAAGCTGACTTCCTGGGCGATTTCTTCTAATTTAGCCTCGGCTTGATCAAGAGTTTGGTTACAAAAGGCTATAGCCTCCTCCAATCCCAACAAGGCTGGGTAGGTCGACTTTTCTGCCTGCAAATCCTTTTGCGGTGTCTTACCGATTTCCTCAAAACTAGCTGTCACATCCAGCACATCATCTCGAACTTGAAAGGCCAGCCCAATCAATTCACCAACAGTTTCCAATTTTGCTTGGATTTCTGGTGCTAATTCAGCTATGATAGCGGCGGCTTGGAAAGGATAGGCTAGTAATTTTCCAGTTTTATTGTCATGAATGGTCTGGAGTTCTTCCAAGGACAAATGCTGGTGTTCGCCTTCCATATCTAAAACCTGACCTGCTACCATGCCTAGACTTCCTGAAGCAAGGGATAAGTTGGCAATCAAATCCACCTTGATCTGACTTGGCAAATCTGCCTGCGCTATCAAGGCATAGGGATCTAGGAACAAGGCATCACCTGCCAATATTGCCATAGCTTCGCCAAATTTCTTATGATTGGTCAAACGCCCCCGACGATAATCATCATCATCCATGGCTGGAAGATCATCGTGAATCAAGCTCCCTGTATGAATCATTTCCAAGGCCGCAGCCACCTGCGCGTGTGCTGGTCTAATAGCAACATGCAAGGCTTCCAAAACCTCTAACAAGAGAAAAGGCCGAATACGCTTGCCACCAGCATGAATGGAATAGAGAACAGACTCTCGTAAACTAGAAGCAAACTGCTGGTCTCCATAAAAAACTTCCAAGGCAGACTCGACAAGAGCTAATTTTTCTTGCTTCTTCATTCAAAATCACTTTCTGTTTCGTCTTCTTGCATTACCTTGACCAAGGTCTTTTCAGCCTTGTCCAGCGTCGCTTGGAGCTCTTTTGACAAGACCATGCCCTTTTGAAAGGCCGCAATTGCATCTTCCAGAGCGATTTCACCATTTTCTAAACTTTGGACAATGGTCTCCAGTTCTGCTAGATTTTCCTCAAATTTCTTTTGTTTTGACATCTTTAACCTCTAATTCTACTTGACCATCTCGCATCAAAAGCGTCACTTGGTCTTTTTTATTCAACATCTCAACCGAATCTACTACTGACTCTTCTTTTTTGACAATTGCATAACCACGCGCCACGATTCGACTGGTATCCAACATCAGTAAGGCTTCTGAAAGTCGCTTGACTTCAGCGACTTTGGCATCATAAACAAGCGCCATTTGGCTACGTAGGAGCTTGTCCAACTGACCTAGACGGTCTTGATAACGCTGGATTTTGGTTATAGGTGATAATTGGACTAGTTGATGCGTCCTTGCTTGCACTAGCTGTTTGTTATCAGAAATCCGTGTTCGCAAACTTTGTTTTAAACGCAGTTGCAGTTGGTCCAACCGTTGCAAATAGCCGTCATACAAGCGCTCTGGCTGTCTAAAGATGATTGACTGACTGCATTTTTTCAAAGCTTCTTTTTTCTTTGACAAGACATTCTGAACTGCTGTCGCCATCCGTTTTTCTTGATTTTGCAAATGGGTCAAGAGATCCAACTTTGTTACAGGTGTTGCCAGTTCAGCTGCAGCTGTTGGCGTCGCAGCACGACGATCAGCCACAAAGTCTGCCAAGGTCACATCTGTCTCATGACCAACACTAGAGATGATGGGCAAACGGGATTCAAAAATAGCTCGTACCACAATCTCTTCGTTAAAGGCCCAGAGATCCTCGATGGAACCACCACCACGACCAATGATGAGAACATCTAGGCCCTCACGTTGATTGGCACGCGCAATATTTCGAGCAATTTCCTCCGCTGCTCCATCACCTTGTACCTTGGTCGGATAGAGAAGGATATCAACACCAGGAAAACGTCTGCTGACGGTCGTGATGATATCTCGAATAACGGCTCCACTACGACTGGTCACCACTCCAATTCGCTTAGCAAACTGGGGAAGAGGTTGCTTGAATCTCTCTTGAAATAGACCTTCTTCCGTCAATTTTTTCTTAAGTTGTTCAAACTGAATCGCTAGCGCCCCAACCCCATCAGGCTCAGCTTTTTCAATGATGATAGAGTAGCTCCCGCTGGGTTCATAGACCTGCACACGCCCAATCACATTGATTTTCATTCCCTCTTCGAGGTCGAAACCTAATTTTTGATAAATCCCAGACCAGATGGTCGCTTGAATAACTGCATGATCATCTTTTAAGGAGAAATATTGGTGAGTAGGTCGTTTACGAAAGTTGGAAACTTGACCAGTTAAATAGACCCGTTCCAAGTAAGGGTCTTTATCGAATTTCATTTTCAGATACTTGGTCAAAGTTGTTACCGATAAATACTTTTCCATCTCCACCTACTATTCATTTTCTTGCTTTTCCACGGGTATTATTATACCAAAAACATGCTTAAAAATCACCTTTTTCCTACTGAAACTAAAGGAAAAATAGAAAAAGGAGGCTAGGCCTCCTCATCTGATTATTTGCTGTTTCGTGCTTCTTCCAAAATCTTTGCAATTTTGGTGGTCAAAAGGTCGATAGCAACGGTATTGCTGACCCCTTCAGGAATGACGATATCGGCATACCGTTTGGTCGGCTCGATAAACTGGTGGTACATAGGTTTGACCACACCTAAGTACTGATCAATGACACTGCCAAGGCTACGTCCACGCTCTTCCATATCACGCTTGATCCGACGAATAATACGCACATCATCATCTGTATCCACAAAAATCTTGATATCCATCAAATCGCGCAGGCGCTTATCCTCCAAGACCAGAATCCCCTCAACGATAAAGACATCCTGAGGCTCCTGACGATAGGTCTTGCTACTCCGCGTATGCTCTGTATAGTCATAAGTTGGAATGTCCACCGGACGTCCTGCCAACAATTCCTTAATCTGCTCGATCATCAAGTCTGTATCAAAGGCAAATGGATGGTCATAGTTGGTTTTGACACGCTCTTCAAAAGTCAAGTGAGACTGATCCTTGTAGTATGAATCATGCTCAATCATGGAAATCTTTTCATCAGGAAAATGCGATAAAATGGCTCTTGAAACACTGGTTTTACCACCACCAGAACCACCTGTCACTCCGATAATGATTGGTCTATTTTGCATGCTATCCTCCGTTTTTTTATCCGTCGTCTATTCTATCACATTTTTTGCAAAATTTATAGTCTGATTTGGATAGTCTAGGGGAAACAAATCCATCCCCATACTCCAGTTAGACTAGCCAAAAACCTTTCTTGGTTTGTAGAAATTGTCCCTTTTTTCTAAAATGGCAAGCAATTTATCACCTTCAAAGGCAGCCAATTCTTTGTTTGTTTGGTCTAACTCAATAAAACGACCAAAGCGCACTTCTGTAGCCTCTTCTGGACTTAGGAAAACTTTGACAAGGTCCCCTATTCCAATTTCAAGAGGATGGAGAAAGTCCAGTTGACCGGCCTCCACTTTTGCAGCAATTTCATTCAAAGTCAAGGCATCTTCTAACTGTAAACCTGCTGCACTCGTCCGAGTCAAATGGGACATATGGGCCGCATAACCCAGCTTCTCTCCCAAGTCAACAGACAAGGTACGGATATAAGTCCCCTTACTGCATTTTACACGAAAGGTAAAACGTGCGAGGTGATCCTCATAAGAAATCGAACTCGTCCTCTCAAATTGATAAATAGTCACCTGACGTTCTGGACGCTCCACTTCCTGACCTGCACGCGCATACTCATAGAGCTTGCGACCATTAACCTTGACAGCCGAATACATAGGCGGAATCTGAGTAATAGGCCCAGTCAGACTTGCAATCGCTTTATCGACAGTGGTTTCATCCAAGGGCGACAAAACAGGGGTCTCTGCAACCACTTCTCCACTGGCATCCTCAGTCGTCGTTGAATAACCAAGAGTGATCTCCCCCTCATAGACCTTACCCTCATCCTGCATGAACTCGACCATGCGGGTCGCCTTACCAACCGCAATCGGCAAAACACCCACCACATCCGGATCCAAGGTCCCACCATGACCAATCTTCTTGGTTCCCAAAATCTTACGCAGTTTAAAAACCGCATCATGCGAGGTCATCCCTGCTTCTTTTCTTAAGTTGATAATACCGTTCATGTGTTGCTTTCTCACTCCCCCTTCAGCGCTTCAAATTTCGCTTTCATAGTTGGATTTTTTCGGGTCAATTTTTTAACCGAAACATCTTCCAGCTTGTTATTAGCGAGGCGGAGTTGGTTTTCAGACGTGGTTAGGAACTTTTTGACCTCTTCCATACGCTTAATAGCCTTGTCGATTTCATCAATAGCTTTACCAAAATTGGTCGAAGCTGATTTGTAGTTCTTGGCAAAGGCTAGTTTAAAGGCGTCCAAATCTTCCTCAAAATGCGTGATATCAATATTCTGCTCCCGAACCAAGGCCAATTCTTGTTTGTATTTTAGGGAATTAAGCGCTGCATTACGCAAGAGCCCAATCAACTGAATAAAGAATTGAGGACGGACCACATACATCTTTTCATACTCGTGACTGACGTCAACAATTCCTGTGTTAAAGTAGTCATTATCTGCTTCTAACATAGTCACCAAAACGGCATACTCACAGTTCTTCTCACGACGGTCCTTATCCAATTCCTTATAGAAATCCGCGTTCTTGTGCTTCTTCTCCGTTCCATCTGCTTCATTTTTCATCTCAAACATGATGGAAATAATTTCCACTCCATTTTCATCACGTTCTCGAAAGATAAAGTCCCCTTTAGACCCACGCGCAGAGACCTTGTTATCCTTCTCAAAGTAGGCATTTGGAAAGGCAAAACTACGAACCTTGTTAAACTCACTCTCTGCATACTGTTCCAGGCTTTCCCCGATTGCTTTTGTGGATTGTTGGGCCTTGAAATTCTTGTAAAATTCGACTTGTTCACTAGCAGCCTTAAGCTGGGCTTCGTAATTTTGCTTAACAGAAGCCAAAGATAACTCATTTTCCTTTTCTTGCAAGAGGAGCTGATTTTTGACCTGATCCCGTTCTTTTTCTAAGTCAGAGAGGGTCTTTTGCAGTTGATTTTCATGCTCCAAACGCAAGGTGGCCAGTTGGTTTTCCAAGGCCTGTACTTCCTTGTCCTTTGCTAATAAGGCCTCATGACTTGACTGTTCAACCTCTTTCTTGGCTAACTCTTTCTCTGTATCAAAGTTTTGGATTTGACTCTGCAGTTGCGCGATTTCTTGATCCTTCTGAGCCAGTTTAGTCTGTTGCTCATTCATGGCCTTTTGCTCAGCCAAGGCCAGCTCCTGCTTCATTCGATCGTGTAATTCCTTATCAAACTCAGCTGTTCTCACTTGGGATAAAAGTTCGGCATACTGACTTTCATTTACTGTAAAGACTTCCCCACAGTTGGGGCATTTGATTTCGTTCATAACCTTCCTCTTTCTAGACTTCTGTAACCATTATATCATGCCTGAGGGAAAATCAAAAACAGCGAGTCGAAACCCACTGTTTATCTTCTTTTTCTTTAAATTTTTTCCAAGGCCAAGCGCAAATCTTCAATCAAATCCTCTACATTTTCAAGACCGATAGACAAGCGGATTTGGTTTGGTGTTACACCTGCTGCTTCTAGATCTTTTTCTGACAACTGACCGTGAGTGGTTGTCGCAGGATGGACAACAAGAGATTTGGCATCTGCCACGTTTGCAAGGTCAGAGAAGATTTCCAAATTATCAATTACCTTGCGAGCTTCTGCCTCTCCGCCTTTAACATGGAAGGTAAAGATTGAACCAACACCTTTTGGCAAATATTTCTCAGCCAAGGCATGATATGGACTGTCAGCTAGTTTTGGATAATTTACCTTCTCTACCTTAGGATGATTTACAAGGAAATCAACAATTTTCTCTGCATTTTGCACATGGCGTTCGACACGAAGAGAGAGAGTTTCAAGCCCTTGGAGCAAGAGAAAGGCGTTAAATGGTGACAAGGCCGCACCTGTATCACGGAGCAATTGAACACGAACAGCGATAATAAAGGCTGCTGCACCCACATCACGAGTATAGCTCAAGTTGTGGTAACTTGGGTCTTCCTCAACAAATTGAGGGAACTTCCCTGAAGCCTCCCAGTCAAAACGACCACTATCGACAATCACTCCACCAATAGTCGTACCATGCCCACCGATAAACTTAGTTGCTGAGTGAATGGAAATATCTACACCGTGAGAGAAGACGTTAATCAAATATGGTGTGGCAAAAGTGTTGTCTGAAACGAGAGGAATCTGGTGTTTATGCGCAATCTCAGCCAATTTTTCCAAATCAGGAATGTTAATCAAGGGATTGCCCAAGGTTTCAATCAAGACAAGCTTAGTATTGTCACCGATAGCTGCTTCTACTTCTTCCAAATTATCCACATCTACAAATGTGGTTGTAATCCCATAACGAGGAAGTGTTTCTTTCAAGAGATTGAAGGTCCCACCGTAAATAGTTGACGCAGCCACCACATGGTCACCTGCGTGAGCAAGCCCCAAAATAGTGTAGGTTACAGCAGCCATACCTGATGCTGTCGCTAGTGCTCCAACACCACCTTCAAGAGCAGCGATTCTTTCCTCAAAGGCTGCTGTTGTAGGATTGGTGATACGAGTATAGATATTGCCTGGTTTTCTCAAGGCAAATAAATCAGCACCTTCCTGCGTGTCATCAAAAACGAAGGATGTTGTTTGATAAATCGGTACTGCACGAGACTTAGTTGCTGGATCAACTACTTGCCCAGCATGTAATTGTAGAGTTTCAAATTTAAAATCACGAGTCATAAGACGACCTCCAAATAGCTTCTTTACGGATATTGTATCATCTTGGGCTAGTCTTTTCCAATACCGTTTTTCTATATTTTGATATAAGGAACAACTATGACTAGTCATACACATCAAACAAAAAAGCACGATTAACTCGTGCTCATTTCTTTAATCGACATAAGTATCTTCGTTTTTGTTGAGGAAAGCGTAAGGCAAGCCCATCAAGAGACCTCCTCCGATAAAGTTCCCGACAAAGGTTACACCCCAGTGTCGAAGAATATTAGGTATGTCAAAGTTAGCAATAGAATCAGCTGCAACACTGAACTTAACAATCGCAAAAGAAGCAAAATTCGCAGCAATGTGTTCGTTTGTTAAGAATACAAACATGTAAATCGCTGATAAGACAAGCCAAAGTTTGGCGCCACCGTCTTTCACAAAAACGAATGAAAGAATGGCAATGTTTACAAAGATATTGGCTAAAATACCTTCAAGTAGGACTAACTCGTTGGAACGACCTAACTTCATCTCTACAACCCCTGAAATGAAGCTATCATGTGTTAGATTTGCATAGGCTGCTGAGTGGGCAAAGCCCCAACCTGCTATCAAAGCTCCGATGAGATTGAACAAGGTACAGTATAGTAAAATCTCAGCTGTTTTTCTCCATGAGATTTTTTTCAAGAAACTACCAGCTGTTAAAAACATCATATTTGAAGTTACTAGTTCAGCATTCAAGAAAACAATGTAAGCCAATCCCCAAGCAAAAACGAATGGGAAGAGGAAACGTCCACTACCTGGCGCTATTTTATTAATCAAGTCAGCCCCGACTGCACCTGCAGCTGTACTAAATGTTAAAAAGGCACCTGCAAACATGGAACAAATCGCATACTTAAACTTGCTTTGGCTATAAAGACTTTCTTTCTTCTTGCAAGCAAATTCAATCTTTGAGATAAATTCTGAAGAGACCATAAAAAACTCCTAAAACTTTTATTTGTGAATATTATAACATAAAGCACGCATTTTGAAAAGCCTTTCTTGTATACGTTTTCTACAAAGAAAATCAATGCATTGGGGAATTCCATAAATCTCTCCTTTACCCATTAACAGAAAAACATTTCAATGTTTCAAATTGATCATCCAAAAATTCAAACTCAAATAGGTGCCAGTCATCGAAGGTTTGCTCACAATAACTAACTGTTCCTTGATTGTAGTCAATGATAGGTGTCCCCAGCTTGTTCTTCACATCTTCCTCGCTGACTTCTCCATACATTTCCTTAAGATCAGCTAGCATGAAGTTGATAATTCTATTGAGATTCTCCTGATAATTTTTTGATAACAGTTCAGCTTTATCTATAAAGTCACAATCAGGCTCTTCGTCCCAAACAAAGGTCACTCCCTCATGCTCATAAGTGTATTGCTGTAAACTCTCATCAAAATTCATTGTTCACTCTCCAAATCATTATCATTTACTAAAAATTTAGTAACATTAATCAAAATGTTCAAATGATTTCATAAAAATGTCTTCCACACACGCGTATGATAAAATAACAACACTTGCAA
Source organism: Streptococcus oralis (assembly GCF_023109005.1). Lineage (GTDB taxonomy): Bacteria > Bacillota > Bacilli > Lactobacillales > Streptococcaceae > Streptococcus > Streptococcus oralis_BU. The sequence continues at coordinate 104,508 of NZ_JALDTU010000008.1, forward strand.
TGATTAGAAGATATCATCATAATGTTCACTCGCTTGTTGCACAAACTCGAAAATATTCAAAGATATGGGTTTCATTTCCAATGAACCTAATGCCCCCAAATCATTCATATAAATAGTGTCGTCAGAATCTTTCTTTATAAAAAAAGCGACATCCCCATCTTGCCCAATCAGGAAAAAATCAGGTTCCCACTCTTCTATTTGGTAGGTGGAGTTTCTTTCTAGAAAATCTAGCTTCGAGTATAAGATGATACCTGTATTCTCTATTATCAACTCTCCTGCTTTGTCGATTTTACTCAAGAATTCTGCGTATAGGTTTGGAAGTACCAAGTCAATCTGATTATTCATTGTCAACTCTTCATCTATTTTTCCTACTGCGAAAGTCCTATATTTCATCTTCACTTAGTTCTCTAAAATGTGAAATATGATATCCAAAATAACACTTCCCCCGATTTTCCTATGAAGATTCAGTGTCCAGCCATATTGGCAATTTCTCCCAAGTATATCATAGGAAGGTCCTTGTCAAATGGAAAACTACTTGTTATGTCTTCTTTGAGCCTAACTAAAGACTTTTCTCTTAACTGACTCATTATCTATCCTCTCTTATACTAGACATCCTTCGGTTTATTACGATAAATCTTTCAACCTACTGACCAGTTTCCTTTCACATTGAAAAGATACCATTAAAGTCGAATGATCATCTTGCAAGCATCATACATTATCAAATTTTATAGTTTTCGATTTCTTCTCTACTCATGCCTACAAGTTCTGTCGTCCACAAGCCTACAATGTCCGACAAGATTGAATCGCAGGTATACTCTTCTTCACCGTCTATATACTTACAGGAAAAGACAGGCTCCCTTGTCGCTGCTTGATAAAATGCCATGGCTACTTTTTCTAGTTTTTGGGGATTGAAATCAAGTGATAGTTTTTGAGCCATACTTCCTCGTACCAGATCCCAATTTTCCTGCTTAGCCTGATAGCTTTCTCGTATTTTAGACACATAGCCCCTACAAAATGCTTTCAATAAGTCTGTGTTCTGATAAAAATACTGACAGCTAAAATCTGAAATACAACCTGCGTGAAGTAGGAATGTTAGTAAGTCATCCAGACTTTCTGCTACTCTCCCCACTTGGCCCTCACTTCCGATAAAGCCTATGCTGTTATCTTCAAGAAAAACATATTCTCCCCCACTACCGTCTTGAGCAAAAGCCTTACAGGCAAGAGAGTACTCCTCATTGTTCCCTGAAAACTGGACTTCACTTATCTTGTCATAAAAATAAATATCACATTCAGTCATCAGTAAGGTCCTTAACTGTTCATTTTCTCTGACTTCTTGTAGCTTATCCATGATCATTCCTTTCTTAAGCTAAACACTTATCCATCCATTATAATTCTAATATGGTAGTTTTTAGTTTCATTCTTTAGATTCTTCACAAGGAGATCATTCTGTTTTGATTTGCCACAGAAAAATGATAGGGGCTTTCTGTCTTTCTGTTCAATACACAAAAGATATCTTACCCCATTCAATTTGACACTTCGAATATATTTGACTTCAATCCTTTTGATGTTATTCAGCGGAATGATTCGCTTCACAAATACAAAAGCATTGTGAATATAAAGTCTCCCATTGGCAATGTGAAACGGGGCAAAAAAATTACCACCACTACGACGGACAATTATAAAACGTCGCCAAAAGATTAGTAAAAGAATAGAGGTTAATAAGTAAAGGGCAAAACTAAAGACAGGACCTTCCCACATCGTTTTCATTCCAATCCAAAAATATTCGAACATGTATTATTCTCCTTTGGCAGACGGTTCTATTTGACAAAAAACCAGCGAAAAATACAATTCACTGGTTCTTGAGGTTAATAACGTTGTTTATATGGCCGATTAAAGGCGCTTAGGATATCATCAGATGTTTCCGAATATGCTTTAACTTCTTTAAAATCACCTTTAACAATAATCCGCTCTGTCGCATCATAGTCGACACAGGTTACCAATGTGATTTCTTTGATACCATCACGGTCTTCAATTTCATCAACGCGATCAGGCGTTACGTGCCTCACCTCACGAATCTCATAGGTGTATACTTTATCTTTATCAGTCAGATAGATTTTCATCCCTGCCTTGGCATTGACCAAAGGTGAGAAGAGCATCTGGCTCGCATTTTCAGCAGTAAAGATATGGTGACTGGCTAGGGAATAGTTACCTTCTCCCATTTTTTGATCGGGTTTCATGGTCCCTGCTCCGTAGAACAAGTTTACATTATCCAACCCTTTGAAAATAGGTAGATTGATCTCTACTTCAGGAATGGCAATCCCTCCGATAACTGGAAGTTGCTGAGCATCCCACTGGGCAGCTAACACCGCTTCTGATGAGATGGATTTGACAGAATCAAAATCGAAATTTCCCTCTGTCTCTTTATTCTCTTCAATCTTTTCCTTAGTCACCTGACTGACTTGGTATTTATTGGTATTCCAAACCATAAAGATGTCACGAATCTTAGAATTAAAAATCAAGAGAAGGGATAGAAGAATTAAAAATCCAGCTAAAATATTGATTAGTATATTTTTACGGTTATTCTTCTTATTTTTCGTTTTTTTACGAGACATTATGCTTCACCTTCTGTTTCAATTTCAGCCCCAACTTCTTCTTTTTCTGCTGCAGCAACGGTTGTAAAGGTCACAATCTTGGCATCTTGGTCTAGACGCATCACCTTAACTCCCATAGTTGAGCGTCCTGTTTGTGAAATATTAGCAACGTTTGTTCGAATCATGACACCTGTATCTGTGATAATCATCAAGTCTTCATCACCTTTAACAGTGAGGAGGCCTGCAAGAGGACCATTCTTCTCAGCAACATTAGCAGTCTTCATTCCTTTACCACCACGGCCTTTAGTTGGATATTCAGTGGCAAGAGTACGTTTACCATAGCCTTTTTCAGTGATGATAAGGACCTCGTCCTGATCAGTAATAACACTAGCGCCAACTACTGTATCTCCTTCACGAAGATTAACTCCTCGGACACCCGTGGCAATACGGCTCATTCCACGAACAGCTGACTGATTAAAGCGAACAGAATAACCAAACTTGGTACCAATGATGATATCGGTATCTTCTTCTGTCAGCAAGACATTAATCAGTTCATCTTCATCCTTGAGATTCAAAGCTTTAAGTCCATTTTGACGGATATTAGCAAATTCTTTAACACTAGTTCGTTTCACGATACCGTGACGGGTTGTGAAGAAGAGATAGGCGTCATCACTACGTTCAGATTTAACATTAATGATAGTTTGTATGCTCTCCCCTTCATCCAGCTTCAATAGATTGACAACCGGCAATCCCTTGGCCGTGCGACCGTATTCAGGAATTTCATAACCTTTTAGTCGGTATACACGACCTTTATTGGTAAAGAAGAGCAAGTGATCATGGGTGCTGGTTGAAACCAACTCACGCACAAAGTCATCATCCTTAACTCCTGTACCTTGGACTCCACGGCCACCACGTTTTTGAGCAGTAAATTCACCTTGGTCCAAACGTTTGATATAGCCCTTGTTAGAAAGAGTGATTAAGACATCTGACTCCTCAATCAAGTCTTCATCTTCAAGAGTTAAGACCTCTCCAACCATTAACTCGGTACGACGTTTGTCACCAAATTTACGTTTTACTTCATCCAATTCATCTTTTATGATTTGCGCTACGCGTTCTGGTTTAGCAAGAATATCGGTTAGGTCTGCAATCAAGGCAATCAATTCATCATATTCAGACTGAATCTTATCGCGTTCCAATCCTGTCAAACGACGAAGACGCATATCAAGGATAGCCTGACTTTGACGTTCAGAAAGCTTAAACTTGCTCATCAACTCAGCTTGTGCTTCCGCATCCGTTTCACTAGCACGGATGATGCGGATCACTTCGTCGATATGGTCTAGCGCAATTAAAAGGCCTTCTAAGATGTGCGCACGCGCTTCTGCCTTTTCCTTGTCAAAACGAGTACGGCGAACAACCACTTCTTTTTGGTGCTCGATATAAGCATCCAAAATTTGACGAAGGGACAAAATCTTTGGTACGCCATTTTGAATAGCAAGCATATTGAAACCAAAGTTGGTTTGCATCTGGGTCATCTTGAAGAGGTTATTGAGGATGACATTTGCAGAAGCATCACGCTTCACTTCGATAATGAAGCGAACGCCTTCGCGGTTGGACTCATCACGTACAGCTGTAATTCCCTCAATTCGTTTTTCTTGCGCCAAACGAACGATATGCTCATGTACCTTGGTTTTATTGACCATATAAGGAAATTCCGTTACAACGATACGCTCACGACCTGTCTTAGTGGTTTCAATCTCTGTACGAGAACGGAGGACAATGGAACCTTTACCAGTCTCATAAGCCTTATGGATACCTGATTTCCCCATGACAAGGGCACCAGTTGGAAAATCTGGACCAGGCAAGACTTCCATCAAGTCCTTAGTAGTTACTTCAGGATTGTCCATGACCAATTTCACAGCATCAATGGTTTCACCTAGGTTGTGAGGTGGGATATTGGTTGCCATCCCAACAGCGATACCAGTTGCCCCATTGACCAAAAGGTTTGGAAAACGAGCCGGCAAGACCAAGGGTTCACGTTCGTTAGCATCGTAGTTGTCTACGAAATCAACTGTGTTTTTATTGATGTCACGAAGCATTTCAAGAGCAATCTTGCTCATACGAGCCTCAGTGTAACGCTGTGCGGCGGCACCATCCCCGTCCATGGAACCAAAGTTTCCATGTCCATCGACAAGCATGTAACGGTAGCTCCACCACTGAGCCATACGGACCATGGCTTCATAAATAGATGAATCCCCGTGTGGGTGGTATTTACCCATAACATCCCCTGTGATACGGGCTGATTTTTTATGAGGTTTGTCTGGTGTAACACCTAGTTCATTCATTCCGTAAAGAATACGGCGGTGAACAGGCTTCAAGCCATCTCGAACATCAGGAAGAGCACGCGCTACGATAACACTCATGGCGTAATCGATAAAACTGGTCTTCATCTCCTTTGTCAGATTGACATTCACTAAATTTTTATCCTGCATTAATAAATGCCTCATTTCACTATTAGTAATTAGATATATTATACCATAAAATGTCCTTTATTTCAGGCTTCTGAAACTACTAAAACGTTTACATTTGGAAGTGAATATAATATCCGTGACAAAGTTTTTTAAAAGTGATAAAATGGAGATGTATGGGAAATCCCAAAAAAAAATGAAGGAGACGTTTAGAAAAATGACTTCAACTAAACAACACAAAAAAGTGATCCTTGTTGGTGACGGTGCCGTAGGTTCTTCTTACGCTTTTGCACTTGTTAACCAAGGAATTGCACAAGAACTTGGAATCATCGAAATTCCACAGTTGCATGAAAAAGCTGTAGGTGATGCACTTGACCTTAGCCACGCCCTTGCCTTCACTTCACCTAAAAAAATCTACGCAGCTCAATATTCTGACTGTGCGGACGCTGACCTTGTTGTTATCACTGCAGGTGCTCCTCAAAAACCAGGTGAAACTCGCCTTGACCTTGTAGGTAAAAACTTGGCTATCAACAAATCAATCGTAACACAAGTTGTTGAATCAGGTTTTGATGGTATCTTCCTTGTTGCTGCTAACCCAGTTGACGTTTTGACTTACTCAACTTGGAAATTCTCTGGATTCCCTAAAGAACGCGTTATCGGTTCAGGTACTTCACTTGACTCAGCACGTTTCCGTCAAGCACTTGCTGAAAAATTGGATGTTGATGCTCGTTCAGTTCACGCCTACATCATGGGTGAACACGGAGATTCTGAATTCGCTGTTTGGTCACATGCAAATATCGCTGGTGTAAACCTTGAAGAATTCCTTAAAGACACTCAAAACGTTCAAGAAGCTGAATTGATTGAATTGTTCGAAGGTGTTCGTGATGCTGCTTACACAATCATCAACAAAAAAGGAGCTACCTACTACGGTATCGCAGTAGCACTTGCTCGTATCACAAAAGCGATCCTTGATGACGAAAATGCAGTACTTCCACTTTCAGTCTTCCAAGAAGGTCAATACGGTGTTAAAAACGTCTTTATCGGTCAACCAGCTGTTGTTGGTGCACACGGTATCGTTCGTCCAGTAAACATCCCATTGAACGACGCTGAAACTCAAAAAATGCAAGCATCTGCTAAAGAATTGCAAGCTATCATTGATGAAGCATGGAAAAACCCTGAATTCCAAGCAGCTTCTAAAAACTAATAAAAAAAGGTTCCCAAACATGGGAACCTTTTTTCTTTTACTGTAAAGGCTTAAACCCTATTTTTCAAAAGACTACTTATCTCAGAAGTTATATATCATATCAAATACTCAGCTGAAAATCACCTAAATTTATACATATATAACTAAAGAAATGAAATCAACAGTGGTAGATATCATGAAAAAGTATTCGTCTTTGCCCCAAAATGCCCCAAAGCAATCATAACCACCCGTCTAACGGGTGGTTTGCACCAGGGCTATAAGCCCAAATCACCAGCCAGCGCCTAAAGACGCT
>NZ_JALDTU010000009.1:0-79641 GCF_023109005.1 Streptococcus oralis
GCGTCTTTAGGCGCTGGCTGGTGATTTGGGCTTATAGCCCTGGTGCAAACCACCCGTTAGACGGGTGGTTATGATTTTATCGACTCATCTCTAAGTAGTTTTTTATGATTTCCAATTCCTCTGGATTTAAGGGACGGTATTGCCCTTCTGATAGCTCTGAATTTAATGTAAAATCGCCGAACTGGACTCTTTTTAAGGCAGTCACCTTGACACCAACTGAGAGGAACATTTTTTTAACCTGATGAAATTTTCCTTCTGAGATGGTAATAGAGGCATGGCTCTCTGTTGGGTTTGAGGATAGAATTTCTAGTTTGGCTGGTTTGCAGAGTGTTCCATCTAAAAAGACGATTCCATCTTTGAACTTTTGGATATGGTCTGGGGTGATCAGTCCATTAACCTTGACTTGGTAAGTTTTATCCACATGATATTGAGGATGGAGGAGTTGAAAACCAAGAGGTCCATTGTCTGTCAAAAGGAGCAGTCCTGTCGTATCGCGGTCTAGCCTGCCTATCGCATAGAGTTGGTCTGACTGGATATTTTTAGGGAGTAGGTCCATGACGGTTGGCAGTTTCTTATCCTTGCTCGCTGTAACGACTCCTTTTGGCTTATGAAGCATGAGGTAGTTGTGCTCGTATCCTTGAATCTGCCGTCCTTGAAAGACTAGTTTTTGTAATCCAGTGTCGACATTTTGAGCGAGGGAGCTGGCTGGGCAATCGTTCACTAGGATTTCTTTTTTCAAAAGTGCCTGTTTCATAGCCTTGCGACTGACCATTTCTTGGGCTAATAATCTATCTAAACGCATACCAGCTTATCTTATCATAAGTCTCTGACTTTGAAAAGAGTTGCCTTGACTAGAAAAGCAGAGTGAAAACATTTACACTTAGCTGAACTGTGATTTTTGAATGAGACTGTGGTATAATTGTTCAGTTAGAAATAAAAATTTAAATATTAGAGGAAATCATGACAAAATTAAGAGAAGATATCCGTAACATTGCGATTATCGCCCACGTTGACCACGGTAAAACAACCCTCGTTGACGAATTATTGAAACAATCAGAAACGCTTGATGCACGTACTGAATTGGCAGAGCGCGCTATGGACTCAAACGATATCGAAAAAGAGCGTGGAATTACCATCCTTGCGAAAAATACAGCCGTTGCCTACAAGGGAACTCGTATCAATATCATGGACACACCAGGACACGCGGACTTCGGTGGAGAAGTTGAGCGTATCATGAAAATGGTTGACGGTGTTGTCTTGGTCGTAGATGCTTACGAAGGAACCATGCCACAGACTCGTTTCGTATTGAAAAAAGCCTTGGAACAAGATCTTGTTCCAATCGTGGTTGTCAACAAAATCGATAAACCATCAGCTCGCCCAGCAGAAGTAGTGGACGAAGTCTTGGAACTCTTCATCGAGCTTGGCGCAGATGATGACCAGCTTGATTTCCCAGTTGTTTATGCTTCAGCTATCAACGGAACATCTTCCTTGTCAGATGATCCAGCTGATCAAGAAAAAACAATGGCGCCAATCTTTGACACCATCATCGACCATATCCCGGCTCCAGTGGATAACTCAGATGAGCCTTTGCAGTTCCAAGTGTCACTTTTGGACTACAATGACTTCGTAGGTCGTATCGGTATCGGACGTATTTTCCGTGGTAGTGTGAAAGTTGGGGACCAAGTTACCCTTTCTAAGCTAGATGGTACAACGAAGAACTTCCGTGTAACAAAACTCTTCGGTTTCTTTGGTTTGGAACGTCGTGAAATCCAAGAAGCCAAAGCAGGTGACTTGATTGCCGTTTCAGGTATGGAAGATATCTTTGTTGGTGAAACTATTACTCCGACGGATGCCATTGAACCTCTTCCAATCCTACATATCGATGAACCAACCCTTCAAATGACCTTCTTGGTAAATAATTCACCATTTGCAGGTCGTGAAGGGAAATGGGTGACTTCTCGTAAGGTAGAAGAACGCTTGCAAGCAGAATTGCAAACAGACGTTTCCCTTCGTGTTGACCCAACGGACTCACCAGATAAATGGACTGTTTCAGGACGTGGAGAATTGCACTTGTCAATCTTGATTGAAACCATGCGCCGTGAGGGTTATGAACTTCAAGTATCTCGTCCAGAAGTTATCGTAAAAGAAATTGACGGTGTTAAATGTGAACCATTTGAACGTGTTCAAATCGATACTCCAGAAGAATACCAAGGATCTGTTATCCAAAGCCTTTCTGAACGTAAGGGTGAAATGTTGGATATGATTTCAACTGGTAATGGTCAAACTCGTTTGGTCTTCCTTGTTCCAGCGCGTGGTTTGATCGGATACTCAACTGAGTTCTTGTCAATGACTCGTGGTTACGGTATCATGAACCATACCTTTGACCAATACTTGCCATTGATTCCGGGTGAAATTGGTGGACGCCACCGTGGTGCCCTTGTTTCTATCGATGCTGGTAAGGCTACAACATACTCAATCATGTCTATCGAAGAACGTGGTACGATCTTTGTCAACCCAGGTACTGAGGTTTATGAAGGAATGATCATCGGTGAAAATTCTCGTGAAAATGACTTGACAGTTAATATCACTAAGGCCAAACAAATGACCAACGTTCGTTCTGCTACTAAGGACCAAACAGCGGTTATCAAGACACCTCGTATCTTGACCCTTGAAGAGTCTCTTGAGTTCTTGAATGACGATGAGTACATGGAAGTAACGCCTGAGTCTATCCGTTTGCGTAAGCAAATCCTCAATAAGGCAGAGCGCGAGAAAGCCAACAAAAAGAAAAAATCAGCTGAATAAGAGCTAGAAAGAGATAAAGATGGTTTATTTAATCATAGGGATACTCTTATTACTACTCTATGTATTTGCGACACCTCAAAGTATCAAAGGAACAGTCAACATCGTTATCTTGGTCTTTGTAGTTGTTGCACTCTTGATTTTGCTGATGTTGTCCATCTTGCAAATCTTCCAATTACCGACAGAATTCTTTGTCACAATCGCCATGCTGGTCCTAGCCTACTTTAGCTTGAGAGACATTACGCTCATGTCTGAAAAAAAGAGCAGAAGAAGATAAAGAGAAAGAGAGCTATGGCTCTCTTTTTCGATTTAAAATAAGATTTTTAAGACTTTCCTTAGGTGATTACGGACGGTAGCGACTTTCTTCGAAATTCCATACCTAAACTTTGAGCCTATAGTCTCAAAGTTTCCGAATGCCTGAAATCTATTGTTTTCAGGCATTTTTATCACAACGGAAAGTCTAAGATTCCGTTTCTTGCAAAAAGGAATAAACCTAAAAATATTTTGTTCAAGTGAGTTTTTTTCCACATTTTAAGAGCTCTATATTGTTATAGAAGTTTAAAAAGTTAGTCCAAAAAAATATAATTATATTTTGCTAAAATCTATTGACAATTTATCATAATGGTGATATATTTTTGCGATAAATAGAAACCGATTTCATACTCTGAAATCTTACCTCCTGAAATCAATTTTCACCACAAGGAGTCTACTATGAAGAAACTATTCATATTATTATCAACTTTTTTTCTCAGCTTCTTCCTTGCTTGGATTATTGTCCTACGTGCGCCACAATATTTATATGCAAGCTATGATTCCGTTTCTTTGCTTCGTGTCAAAAAAGATACTCAGGAACCGACGCGTGAGGTATTTGAACAGGAATTGGAGAAGTTTGTAAACTCAGAACAGAGTTTAATAGCTAGAAGAATCGTAGAGCCGAGTAAGGATGGGACGACTCACTTTACTTATGCAACTTATGGTCAGGGAACATTACCAAAAGAATTCCAAGAAGCTAGCCAAGAAAGTCGTGAACGTAGTGATCCACTAAATAGTTATCTCATTTTATCAGGCTCCTTGACGAAAGAAAAGCTAGCCGATAAATTAGGAGATTTGGGTTATAAAGCAATTCCTGACCGAAAGACACCGCCCTATACTCTTGCTTTTAGAATGTTACTAATTCCCCTTGTTTTAATTAGTTTAGCAATATTTGGCTTATCTTTCTTTGCTCTGGTGATTATTACTCGGATTAAGGAAATGAGAGCAGCAGGTATAAAACTCTTTTCTGGTCAGACTCTCTTATCCATCATGGGGCATTCTTTATCTACTGATATCAAATGGCTCCTTCTATCAGCCCTCCTTTCCTTCCTAGGTGGGGGAGTCGTTCTTTTTAGTCAAGGTTTGTTTTATCCTATCTTGTTAGCTACCTATGGTTTGGGGATTAGTTTTTATCTTTTGTTTTTATTGGGTATTTCAATTTTACTAATGCTCCTTTATATAATGAGTTTGAGTTACAAAGCATTAGTTCCCGTTATTAAGGGAAGATTACCCCTTAAACGCTTGATGACTTTAACCCTATTGTGTCAGTTAGTAGCTGTTTTTACAGTAGGCTACGCTGTTAAGACAGGTTTGACGTCTTACCAACGATTGAAAGAACTTGAAATTTCAAAACAAGCATGGCAGGACAGAGCAGACTATTACCAGATTTCTTTTGGCTTAGGTGATAGAGTAAAAGATACAGAAAATCAGAGCAAGTGGTATGCCTTTGCCAAGGAAGCAATCGAAGAAGAACAGGCTCTATTTGTAAAAGATAATCTCATTCATTTTGCAAATCCTCAAGGAAAAAATGAAAAAGGGGAAACACTGGATACCTATAGTCCAGATGCTAATGTTCTCTATGTCAGTCCAAGTTATTTGGACAAGGAAAATGTGTCTGTAAATGATGAGACTAGACAGAAACTAGCTCATCTTCAAAAAGGGGAATTTGGACTCTTATTACCAGAATCTCTTCGTTCACAGGAAGCAGAACTTAAGAAAGTTTTTGAAGAAAGTTTAAACTATTACGGAAAATCAAGCGAGGACCAAGACGCTCCTTTAGAGTATGAAATGAGAGCTGTCGTTAGCTACCTTCCAACAGGAGAAAAGCGGTTTGTTTATAATAACGGTGAAAGTCCAGTATCCGTCCAGTACTTAACCGATCCGATTTTAGTTGTGTTCACTCCTACATCTACAGGTGATAGTTTCATTTCAAAATCTGTTTGGTCTATTAATGCTGGAAATCGACTCTTTATCAAAGGATATGAGAGTGGACTAGCTCTCTTGAAGGAAGCTGGAATTTATGAGCAAGTATCCTATCTTAAAGAAGGAAGAAGTGTTTATCTAACTCGTTATAATGAAGTGCAAACTGAAACAGCAACTTTAATCTTAGGAGCCATTGTGGGGATAGCTAGTTCCTTGTTACTCTTTTATTCTGTCAATCTTCTATATTTCGAGCAATTCCGTCGAGATATCTTGATTAAACGAATTTCAGGTTTACGATTTTTTGAAACGCATGCTCAGTATATGGTTAGTCAATTTGCCAGTTTTGTATTTGGTGCTAGTCTCTTTATTTTACGCAGTAGAGACTGGGTAATTGGCTTACTCACTTTATTAGTCTTTCTAGTTAGTGCAGTTCTGACGCTTTACCGTCAAGCGCAGAAAGAATCTCGTGTTTCTATGACAATTATGAAAGGAAAATAGGATGATTGAACTAAAGAATATATCTAAAAAATTTGGAAGCCGTCAGCTATTTTCAGATACTAATCTTCAATTTGAAGGTGGGAAAATTTATGCCTTAATCGGTACAAGTGGCTGTGGTAAGACAACCCTCTTGAATATGATTGGACGATTAGAGCCATATGACAATGGAGAAATTATCTATGATGGCACTTCTCTTAAGGACATCAAGCCTTCTGTTTTCTTTAGAGATTACTTAGGATACTTATTTCAAGATTTTGGCTTAATTGAAAGCCAAACAGTTAAAGAGAATCTCAATCTGGGTTTAGTTGGTAAAAAGTTGAAAGAAAAAGAGAAAATCTCTCTGATGAAACAAGCTCTAAACCGTGTCAACCTCTCTTATTTGGATTTGAAGCAACCTATCTTTGAATTATCAGGAGGAGAAGCACAACGTGTTGCTCTAGCGAAAATAATTTTAAAAGATCCACCTTTTATCCTCGCAGATGAACCAACTGCTTCACTAGACCCCAAAAACTCTGAGGAATTACTTTCTATATTAGAATCTCTAAAAAATCAGAATCGAACGATTATTATTGCGACCCACAATCCTCTTATCTGGGAGCAAGTGGATCAAGTAATTCGAGTTACCGATTTATCTCATCGATGATAAGAGAACATTAAGTTAGAAGAAAGAGTCACAAATACACTTTGTGGCTTTTTTATTTCCATAAAAATGGTAAAATAGTAGGAGTAGAAATGGAGTTTGAGACATGAAAGTAATCGATCAATTTAAAAATAAGAAAGTCCTTGTTTTAGGTTTGGCCAAGTCTGGTGAGTCTGCGGCCCGTTTGTTGGACAAGCTGGGTGCTATTGTGACAGTAAATGACGGCAAGCCTTTCGAGGAAAATCCTGCTGCGCAAAGCTTGCTAGAAGAGGGAATCAAGGTTGTCACTGGTGGGCATCCTTTGGAATTATTGGATGAAGATTTTGCTCTGATGGTGAAAAATCCAGGTATCCCGTATAGCAATCCCATGATTGAAAAGGCATTGGCAAAGGGGATTCCAGTCCTGACTGAGGTGGAATTGGCTTATTTAATCTCAGAAGCGCCAATTATCGGTATCACTGGTTCAAATGGGAAAACAACCACAACGACGATGATTGGGGAAGTTTTAACTGCTGCTGGTCAACGCGGTCTCTTGTCAGGGAACATCGGCTATCCTGCTAGTCAAGTGGCTCAAACTGCGACAGCAAAGGACACGCTCGTCATGGAACTTTCTTCTTTCCAACTGATGGGTGTTCAAGAATTCCATCCTGAGATTGCGGTTATTACCAACCTCATGCCCACTCATATCGACTATCATGGTTCTTTTGAAGAGTATGTGGCAGCTAAGTGGAATATCCAAAATAATATGACAGCAGCTGATTTCCTTGTCTTGAACTTTAACCAAGACTTGGCAAAAGAATTGGCTAGCAAAACACAGGCTACTGTTGTTCCATTTTCAACATTGGAAAAGGTTGATGGAGCCTATCTTGCAGATGGTCAACTCTATTTCCGTGGCGAAGTGGTCATGGCAGCGAGTGAAATCGGTGTTCCAGGTAGCCACAATGTGGAAAATGCCCTTGCGACCATTGCAGTAGCCAAGCTTCGTGGTGTAGACAACCAAACGATTAAGGAAACTCTTTCATCCTTTGGTGGTGTTAAACACCGTCTCCAATTTGTGGATGAAATCAAGGGTGTTAAATTCTATAACGATAGCAAGTCAACCAATATTTTGGCTACTCAAAAAGCCTTGTCAGGATTTGACAACAGCAAGGTCATTTTGATTGCAGGTGGTTTGGACCGTGGCAATGAGTTTGATGAATTGGTGCCAGATATTATTGGACTCAAGAAGATGGTCATCCTTGGTCAATCTGCTGAGCGTGTCAAACGGGCAGCGGATAAGGCTGGTGTGACTTATGTAGATGCGACAGATATTGCTGATGCGACCTGCAAGGCCTATGAGCTTGCGACTCAAGGAGATGTAGTCCTTCTCAGTCCTGCAAATGCTAGCTGGGATATGTATGCTAACTTTGAAGTACGTGGAGACCTCTTTATCGACACAGTAGCGGAGTTAAAGGAATAATATGAAAAAAATTGTCTTTACAGGCGGGGGGACGGTTGGGCATGTCACCCTCAACCTTTTGTTAATGCCTAAGTTCATCGAAGACGGCTGGGAAGTTCACTACATTGGTGATAAACACGGAATCGAACACCAAGAAATCCTCAAGTCAGGTTTGGATGTTACTTTCCATTCTATTGCGACTGGGAAGTTGCGTCGCTATTTTTCTTGGCAAAATATGCTGGATGTCTTCAAAGTTGGTTGGGGAATTGTCCAATCCCTCTTTATCATGTTACGACTGCGTCCACAGGCTCTTTTTTCTAAGGGAGGATTTGTCTCAGTACCGCCGGTTATCGCAGCGCGTGTGTCAGGGGTACCTGTCTTTATTCACGAATCGGACCTGTCTATGGGCTTGGCCAATAAAATTGCCTATAAATTTGCGACCAAGATGTATTCAACCTTTGAGCAGGCTGCTGGTCTTATAAAAGTCGAGCATGTGGGAGCAGTGACTAAGGTTTCAGAGCAAAAAACTTCAGAACCAGATGAATTGGTGGATATCCAAACCCACTTTGATCCTAAATTGCCAACGGTATTATTTGTCGGTGGTTCTGCAGGAGCTCGTGTATTTAACCAATTGGTGACTGATCATAAGCAAGAACTGACAGAGCGCTACAATATTATCAATCTCACTGGAGATTCTAGCCTGAACGAGTTGAGTCAAAATCTCTTTCGTGTTGATTATGTGACAGATCTCTATCAACCCTTGATGGAGATGGCAGATGTGGTGGTAACGCGTGGCGGTGCCAACACAATTTTTGAGCTCTTGGCCATGGCGAAACTCCATCTCATCGTACCATTGGGTCGTGAAGCAAGTCGAGGAGACCAGATTGAAAATGCAGCCTACTTTGTTAAGAAAGGCTATGCAGAAGAACTTCAAGAAAGTGACTTGACCTTGGAAAGCTTGGAGGAAAAACTCAGTCACTTGCTTAGTCACAAGGATCAGTACCAAGCTAGCATGAAAGCTTCGACTGAATTGAAATCTCTTGCAGATTTTTACGATCTACTAAGAAAAGACCTAGCATAAGGAATATCAATGTCAAAGGATAAGAACAAAGAATCAAACCAGAAGCAAGAATTGTCTGAATGGCAGAAACGAAACCAGGAATACCTGAAGAAGAAGGCTGAGGAAGAAGCTGCCCTAGCTGAGGAGAAGGAAAAGGAAAAACAGGCTCGAATGGGGAAAAACTCTAAGTCGTTAGAGGAAAGTAAGAAGTCATCAAGTGATTCCGACCAGAACGAAACTGTTCCAGACGAAGAATCATCCGAAAAAGAAGAAAAATCTAAAAAAGATGATCCTAAAGTCAAAGAAGAAAAAGAAAAGAAGAAAAAAGAAAAACCCGAGAAACCAGCCAAACCTAAAATTGCGCCTGTTCATATTTGGCGAGCTGTGAGTATCTTAGTGCCAAGTATTCTGGTACTTCTTCTCTCAGTCTATCTGTTGACTCCGCTATCGACCATCAAAAATATCGAGGTTAAGGGAAATAGGAACACCCAGGCGGACGACATTAAACAGGCTTCTGGAATTCAAGATAGCGACTATACTTTAGCCCTATTGTTGGATAAGGAAAGATACGCCGAGCGTATCAAGTCCAACCATTGGATAGAATCAGCGAAGATTGACTATCAATTTCCAACTAACTTTACGATTGAGGTCAAGGAATTCGATATTGTCGGTTATTATGTGTCTGGTGAAGAACATTATCCTATTCTGTCTAGTGGGACAGTAGAGTCAACTCCTGTAAATCGCTTAAACTTGCCTGAGACTTATCTGACAGTTACCTTTAATGATGAGCAGCAGGTGAAAGAGCTGATCACAGGATTATCTACTATCAGTGAGGATATCAAGAGTCAAATCCAGAAAATCGAATTAGCTCCGAGCAAGGCAACAGCAGATCTTTTAAAAATTACTATGCTGGACACAGATGAGATTTTGGTTCCCTTGTCAGAATTGAGCAAGAAATTGCCTTATTACAGCAAAATCAAGCCACAATTGACAGAACCGAGTGTAGTCGATATGGAGGCTGGAGCATACAGCTATACCATAGCGGATAAATTGATAGAAGAGGCTGAGGAAAAAGCCAAACAAGAGGCCAAGGAAGCTGAGAAGAAAAAACAAGAAGAACAGGGAAGTCAAACGAGCCAGCAATCACAGAGTCGTTAGACTAACTTTTCCTCTTGATTTTGAATGGTATAGAAGTCCAGTTTCGAGTTTTTGCTTGACAAGTCCTACTATAAATAATAGAATAGAAAAAAACCTTTAAAGCAGTCCAGAGAGGCAGCTAAGGTTAGACGGTGAAAGGGTGGAGACTACCCATTTTTCGTGGAACCTTGCTGTTGGCAGGTTCCTTTTTTCGTGGTTTGTTTTTGACCATACTCTCTTGCTCGCAAAGGTAAAAGGAGAAAAGTATGCGTGAACATCGTCCAGTTATTGCTCTTGATTTTCCTAGTTTTGAGGCGGTCAAGGAATTTTTATCTCTTTTCCAGGCAGAAGAAAGTCTTTATCTAAAAGTAGGGATGGAGCTTTATTATGCGGAAGGTCCGGAAGTTGTCCGTTATTTGAAGTCACTGGGACATAGTGTCTTTTTGGACCTCAAGCTACATGACATTCCAAATACAGTCAAATCTGCTATGAGGGTCTTGTCTCAGCTTGGTGTGGACATGACAAATGTTCATGCTGCTGGTGGGGTGGAGATGATGAAGGCTGCGCGTGAAGGTCTTGGGACACAAGCCAAATTGATCGCTGTGACCCAGCTTACATCAACGTCGGAAAGTCAGATGCAGGATTTTCAAAATATCCAAACCAGTCTGCAAGAGTCTGTGATTCACTATGCTAAGAAGACAGCTGAAGCGGGCTTGGACGGTGTCGTTTGCTCGGCTCAGGAAGTGCAAGTCATCAAGCAGGCCACCAATCCAGATTTTATCTGTCTGACACCTGGTATTCGTCCAGCGGGAGCTGCGGTAGGAGACCAAAAACGTGTCATGACACCTGCTGACGCCTATCAAATCGGTAGTGACTATATCGTAGTGGGACGTCCCATTACCCAAGCTGAAGATCCTGTTGCAGCTTATCATGCTATCAAGGATGAATGGAACCAAGACAGAAATTAAAGAAATAGATTATAAAAATAAAAGGAGAATACCATGACACTTGCTAAAGATATCGCTAGCCACCTCTTGAAAATCCAAGCCGTTTACCTCAAACCAGAGGAGCCTTTCACTTGGGCATCTGGTATCAAGTCACCGATTTACACTGATAATCGTGTGACATTAGCCTATCCAGAAACTCGTACCCTAATTGAAAATGGCTTTGTGGAAGCTATCAAAGAAACTTTTCCTGAGGTAGAAGTGATTGCAGGAACTGCGACAGCAGGGATTCCACACGGAGCTATCATTGCTGATAAGATGAACTTGCCTTTTGCCTACATCCGTAGCAAACCAAAAGACCACGGAGCTGGTAATCAAATTGAAGGCCGTGTAGCTCAAGGGCAAAAAATGGTAGTGGTTGAAGACCTTATTTCAACAGGTGGTTCTGTTCTTGAAGCCGTAGCAACCGCTAAACGCGAAGGAGCCGATGTGCTTGGAGTTGTAGCGATTTTCAGTTATCAATTGCCAAAAGCAGATAAGAACTTCTCAGATGCAGGTGTCAAACTTGTGACGCTTTCGAACTACAGTGAACTCATTCACCTAGCCCAAGAAGAAGGATATATCACACCAGAAGGACTCGACCTTCTAAAACGCTTTAAAGAAGACCAAGAAAATTGGCAAAACGCTTAAAACATAGAAAATCAGGTAGTCGCTAGGATTACCTGATTTTGTTTTTAATACTAAAGTTGAGCGATAACTTCCTCAGTTGTCAAAACTTGGTTGGCAATGTAGCCATAGTTTGTCAGGGCAGCTTGGTAGGCTTCTTCACCTGGAGCACCGACAGCATCGTTAACAACAATGACATTGTAGCCTAATTCTATGAGTTCACGCATATGTGAATCCACGCAGAGATTAGCATTCATACCAGCCAAGATGACGGTGTCGATACCATTTTTGCGGAGTTGAAGGTTAAGGTCGTTGCTTTCTGGGCCAAAGATTTTATGTCCGTTGACAACAATAGTATCTTCATCCAAAAATGGTTTAATCTCTTCAATCATATCTGCTCCAGAGCCTTCTGGAATTGCTGAATACTGGCTATCACGCCAAAACATTTCGTTTTCAATCATCATCGTTTCACCAGCAGCTTTAAATTGCCACTTGTGATCGTGTGGATAGAAGTAGTGCGGTGAGATAAAACGCTTGTAGCCACGCTCTTGAGCAAGAGCGAAAAGCTTTGTCAGATTTTCAATAGTATTAACTTTTTCAAGAACGTCTTTAGTTGCTCCGAATCCTTTACCAGTATGTTTTAGGAATTCAACTTGTGGGTCTGTGATAACAAATGCGACATTTTTCTGATTGAACATGAGGTTCCTCCTAATATGATTTGATTAACAGCCAATAGGAATTTAGACTGTTAGTTTGATGATTTTCCAAATGGTAGTTTTAGTTATATACTGACCATTCGGTACAATTATAATAACATCTAAAATTGAATTTGTAAATCAATTTGCTCAGAACAAAAATTTTAATGATAAAACAGTGGCAAAAGGAGGTGGTTTCAATTGTTTGGTTTCAGGCTCTGAATCTGCTATAATAGGAAAAAGAGAGGTGAGCAGATGAGTGTTAAAGAGCGTATTTTACAAAGTGCTGAGAAATTGATTTATCAGAAGGGTTATGTGGCCACCTCCATCAGTGACATCATGGAGGCAGCTGATGTTGGCAAGGGGCAGCTTTATTATTATTTCAAATCTAAGAAGGAAATTGGTTTGACGGTCATTCAAGATATTTTAGCAAATTGGCGAAAAGAGCTTTTTGAAGATATTTTTGAAGCAGACAAGTCTGACAGTGACAAGTTTTCGGATATGATTGACTGGGTTTGTCAATTTCATGAAAGTCAGACGGTCTTTTATGGTTGCCCAATTGGTAATCTGATTGTGGAATTGTCCACAGAAGATGAGAACTTCCGCTTTCCTCTCAATGATTTTATGACCCAGTGGACAGAGAAGTTAGCCAGCCTCTTGCAAGACCTGCATGCTGACTGGTCAGAAGAGCGGGCGCAGTTGCAGGCCCGTCAAGTCATCTCCAGTATTCAAGGAAGCATTGTCATTCTCAAAGTCAGCCAAGACATCCAAGTTTTGGAAAATAATATGACGGATTTGAAAAAGAATTATTGTTAATTTTTAGCCGAAGAATTAAAAGTATGTTAATTTATGGATTGTGGTTAAGAGGTAAGAATGACAACAGATATTAAAACTGAAATTGGTCATAGAGTAAGACAGAAACGTGAACGTCACAAATTGACGAGAGAAGAGGTCTGTGGACAGAAGCTGACTTAATAATCAAACAGCTGATGCGTACTGAGCTTGGGCAATCCTTGCCAACAATTACTAAGTTACAATATTTATCTAAGCGATTAGAAGTTCCGATAGATACTTTTCTTGAAAATAAAGAACTAGCTCTTCCTGAGGAAGAGTTGCTGAGTCTAGACTTGATTGAAAGAATATTAGACTTGATAAGGACAGGGACAGGTAGTTTCGCTGAAGATATTTTTGATGATTATTTTAAGCAAGTAACACTAAAGCAAGTTTACACATTCAATGATTTACTATTAATTGATTATTTTGCTATGCAATGTCAAGACTTGATTTATAGAAGAGAGCATTAGATGATTTTCGGATTAAGTTGTTGAAACAGCAATTAGTTAGTGATGAAATGTATAATGTAGAGCTACTATCAGTTCTTTGTGCCATAGCGGGTGTTTATGTTGTTCATAGTGACTATAAGCATATGATATCTCTAGTAAAAAAGATGAATGAAATTTTATCAGTAACAATGTTGCAAGTCTATAAATCTGGAATTTCAGTATTTGAAGCTAAGTGCTATCTTTATTTTGAAAATGATAAAAATAAAGCAAAGGAACTTTATCACTCAGCAACTATACTAGCTGAACAATTTGATGATAAAGTATTAGAAAATGAAAAGATTATTTGAATTTCCATAACTTAAGAAAGTTCATCATTTTTAATTATCTCTGTAAAATGATTGAAAGCATGAAATTTCCAAACAAAATATTTGAAAAATTTTGAAAAAAGAGTTAGAATATTTTTTGTAATATACAAAGTAAACGCTTACTTATCAAGGAGGACATTTTATGTCATACAAAACAAGCAATGCAGAAGGTCATGTAGATTTCATCAATACCTATGATTTGGAGCCAATGGCGCAACAAGTTATTCCTAAAGCAGCATTTGGCTATATCGCTAGTGGGGCGGAGGATACTTTCACTTTGCGGGAGAATATCCGCGCCTTTAACCACAAACTCATCGTTCCTCATACACTTTGCAATGTAGAAAATCCAAGTACAGAGATTGAATTTGCAGGCGAAAAATTGTCTTCACCAATCATTATGGCGCCTGTTGCGGCTCATAAATTGGCAAATGAACAGGGTGAAGTGGCGACTGCGCGTGGTGTGCATGAGTTTGGTTCTCTCTATACAACCAGCTCTTACTCTACTGTCGACCTTCCAGAAATTACGGAAGCCCTTCAAGGGACACCTCATTGGTTCCAGTTTTACTTTAGTAAAGATGATGGTATCAATCGCCACATCATGGACCGTGTGAAGGCTGAAGGTTATAAAGCGATTGTCTTGACGGCTGATGCTACGGTAGGGGGCAATCGTGAGGTCGATAAGCGTAATGGTTTTGTCTTCCCAGTTGGCATGCCGATTGTTGAAGAATACCTGCCAGAAGGTGCTGGTAAATCAATGGACTTTGTTTACAAATCAGCTAAACAGCGCCTATCTCCACGAGATGTAGAATTTATCGCTGAATACTCAGGACTTCCTGTTTATGTCAAGGGGCCACAATGCCGTGAGGACGTTGAACGTTCGCTTGCTGCTGGAGCTTCTGGTATCTGGGTAACCAACCATGGTGGCCGTCAAATCGACGGTGGGCCAGCTGCCTTTGACTCACTTCAAGAAGTAGCAGAAGCAGTTGACAAACGCGTACCAATTGTCTTTGACTCTGGTATTCGTCGTGGCCAACACGTCTTTAAAGCCTTGGCTTCAGGAGCAGACTTGGTAGCTATTGGCCGCCCGGTTATCTATGGCTTGGCTCTCGGCGGTAGTGTTGGTGTGCGTCAAGTCTTTGAACACTTGAATGCAGAATTGAAGACAGTTATGCAGTTATCTGGAACTCAGACTATTGAAGATGTCAAACACTTCAAACTCCGTCACAACCCATACAATCCAACCTTCCCAGTTGACCCTCGTGACTTAAAATTGTATTGATAAAATAGCTTGCCTCCACTTGATGTGGAGGTTTTTCTTCGTCTATAGGAAGAATAAATCACCATTGAAATCTATATAAATATATTTTTCAGTCAAATATCTTGCTAGGGCTTTCATTTTTTGCTATACTGGTGCAGTAATTAAATAATAAAGACATTTGGGGTGCTTTAGGCTGAGATGATACCCATTGAACCTGATACAGTTAAGACTGGCGAAGGGAAATGTGAAACGTTTTTTCGTATGGCGAAATGAACGATCTAATCTTGTAAGCTAAACTCTAATTCTTGATTGTAATTGGAGTTTTTTTGTTTATATAAACTGGATGAAGGTGATACAAAGCATTTAGGTAGCTTTTCTTGAACGCCCTTGATTTTCTTTAAAAAGGTCAAGTAAAACTAGGATTTTCTTGATGTTTTGTTGATTACGAACGAGTAAAGAGAGGAAAAGTAAATATGGAAAGACAAGACTATGCATTTCAGCCAGGTTTGACTGTTGGAGAATTATTAAAAAGCAGTCAGAAGGATTGGCAGGCTGCAATCAATCATCGTTTTGTTAAGGAACTTTTTGCGGGGACAATTGAGAATAAGGTCTTAAAAGACTACCTAATTCAAGATTATCACTTCTTTGATGCCTTCTTATCCATGCTGGGTGCTTGCGTAGCCCACGCAGACCAGCTTGAATCCAAGCTTCGTTTTGCCAAGCAACTAGGCTTTCTTGAAGCAGATGAAGACGGTTATTTCCAAAAAGCTTTCAAAGATTTAAAAGTATCTGAGAATGACTATCTGGAAGTGACCTTGCATCCTGTAACAAAAGCCTTTCAGGAGCTTATGTATTCTGCTGTATCATCATCAGACTATGCCCATCTTTTAGTCATGCTGGTCATTGCAGAAGGTCTCTATTTAGACTGGGGTTCTAAAGATTTGGCTCTACCTGAAGCCTATATTCATTCGGAATGGATTAATCTCCACAGAGGTCCTTTCTTTGCAGAGTGGGTTCAATTTCTGGTTGACGAACTCAATCGTGTCGGAAAAGGTCGAGAAGATTTGACAGAACTTAAGCAACGCTGGAACCAAGCAGTCGCTTTAGAATTAGCCTTTTTTGATATTGGTTATGATGCTTAGGGAAAGTTCAGGATACTGACAAATTTGATGAGGTAAATCATTCAATGTAACTGAAAAATTTCTTAACGAAAGATAGAGATAAATCGAAATCAGTAGATCGTATAAAGTGAAAAGGAAGGATTTCAATATGACAAGTTTAAAATTATTAAAAGAAAAAGCACCATTAGTAATCTGTATCACCAATGATGTTGTAAAAAACTTTACAGCAAATGGATTAGTAGCACTGGGTGCCTCACCAGCTATGAGCGAGTACCCAGCAGACTTAGAAGATCTATTAAAATATGCTGGAGGATTATTGATTAACATTGGGACTTTAACGGATAATAATTGGAAGCTGTACCAAGAGGCACTAAAAATTGCTGAAAAATATAATGTTCCTGCAGTTTTAGATCCTGTAGCCTGTGGAGCAGGAGAATATAGAAAAAAAGTAGCAGATGATCTAATCAATAATTACAAACTGGCAGCGATTAGGGGAAATGCTGGCGAGATTGCCTCTTTAGTAGGAATAAATGTGGCATCTAAAGGAGTAGATAGTGCAGGCGTAGATAATATTGATGAAATTGCTCTAGCAGCAAATAAAAAGTTCAATATTCCAATAGTAGTAACAGGTGAAGTGGATGCCATTGCGGTTAATGGAGAAGTTGTAACGATTCATAATGGTAGTGCCATGATGCCAAAAGTTATTGGGACAGGATGCTTATTAGGTGCTGTAGTAGCAAGCTTTATCGGACTTGAAAAAGGTCAAGAATTGAAATCATTAGAAACAGCAATGTTGGTTTACAATATCGCTGGAGAAATGGCAGAAAAACGTCCAAATGGGCATCTTCCTGGAACATTTAAAGTTGAATTTATAAATGCCTTATACGAGATTACAGACGAAGATGTAAAGGAATTCAAAAGAGTGAAGTAAGATGTTTCATAAAGAATTACTAAAACTATATTTTATTTGTGGAACGACTACTTGCCAAGGAAAAGATATATATAGAGTCGTTGAGGAAGCCTTAAAAGGTGGTATAACCTTATTTCAATTCCGTGAAAAAGGTGAGGGAGCCTTAGAAGGTAAAGAAAAAGTCGAATTAGCAATTAAACTACAGGATCTTTGTAAAAAATACAATGTTCCGTTTATTGTTAATGATGATATTGATTTGGCAATGGAAATTGATGCTGATGGTGTACATGTAGGACAGGATGATCTTGGTGTTGATGAAATTAGAAAATTGATGCCAGATAAAATAATTGGTCTTTCTATAAAAAACGAGGAAGAATTTCAACAATCAAAAGTTGAATATGTAGATTATGTTGGTGTTGGTCCTGTATTTGATACCCAGTCAAAAGATGATGCTGGTGGTGCTATAGGTTATGAAGGTCTTAAATTGATGAGAAAACTATTGCCACAAATTCCCTTAGTTGCAATTGGTGGGATACAGACGCAACATATTAAAGATATTATGAAGACCAATGTTGACGGCGTTTCAATCATTTCAGCAATATCGTATGCAAAAAATATAGAAAAAACTGTTCGGGAAATGAGTGAACAATAGGCATCAACTTTTCCTTGGATTCTGAGGGAGTAGGATTTTCTTTTTTCTAAAAAGATATGTCCAGATTCAGTTCAAATAGCTAATCCATCAAATAAGTCATTTATTTTTTGCAAAAGAAAGATCTGCTGTCTTTTTGAGTACAAGGCTGTATTTCCAGTTCAATTCCTTGAACTAGAATAAATCGTCTGTTAAAATAATTATATAATTAAATAATAAAGACATTTGGGGTGCTTTAGGCTGAGATGATACCCATTGAACCTGATACAGTTAAAACTGGCGAAGGGAAATGTGAAAAGGTTTTTTTCGTATGTCGAAAAGAACTGTCTAATCTTGTAAGGTAAACTCTAATTCTCGTTTGTAATTGGAGTTTTTTTGTTTATCAAAAGAGGATAGACTTGACGGCAAGCCTTTTGGTAGCTCTCCTTGAATACCCCACTTTTCTTTAAAAAAGGAGTTTTTTATGTTGAAAAAATGGCAGTTAAAAGATGTTATCTTGCTTGCTTTCTTGTCTATCTTTTTTGGTGGCGTTTTTGTGGGTTCAGGCTATCTGTTTGATATTCTCACACTAATCTTAGCCCCTCTTGGTTTACAGGCCTTTGCCAATGAAATCCTCTTTGGTCTCTGGTGTATGGCTGCGCCCATTGCAGCTATCTTTGTTCCAAGAGTCGGAAGCGCAACGATTGGAGAAGTGCTCGCTGCGCTAGCTGAAGTCCTTTATGGTAGTCAATTCGGTCTAGGTGCCCTTTTGTCTGGCTTGGTTCAAGGTTTGGGAAGTGAACTTGGTTTTATCGTAACCAAGAATCGCTATGAAAGTTGGCTCTCTCTAACTGCTAATAGTATTGGGATTACGCTTGTTAGTTTTGTCTATGAATACATTAAGTTAGGTTACTACGCCTTCTCCCTTCCTTTTGTCCTTTCCTTGCTTGTGGTGCGCTTTATTTCTGTCTTTTTCTTCTGTACCATCTTGGTTCGTGCCATTGTCAAACTTTATCATCAGTTTGCAGCTGGGGGCAAGGCATAGATGGGGCTGGAACTACGGGGGATTCAGTCACCAATCTTTTCGGAACCGATTGATTTTACTTTTCATGAGCAAGCCTTTACCTTGTTAGTTGGGAGCAGTGGTTCAGGAAAATCCAGTCTCTTTCAAATCATTGCCCAGGTCACTTCCTTACCTTATAGTGGTCAAGTACTGATAGATGGGAGCCAGGTCAGTCAGCTTTCTATCGTTGAACGTGTCCAGACGGTTGGTATTCTCTTTCAAAATCCCAATCATCAATTTACCATGGAGAACTTGTTTGAGGAGCTGATTTTTACCTTGGAGAATATTGGGCATCCCTTTCAGGAAATTGATGCTAAAATAGCAGAGGTTGTCCAGCAATGTCGCTGTAAGGCGATTTTGCACCGTCCAATTCATCACTTATCAGGTGGGGAAAAGCAAAAGGCTGCTTTGGCTGTTCTCTTTGCTATGAATCCTAGGGTCTATCTCTTGGATGAGCCCTTCGCTTCCATTGACCACAAGAGCAGAATCGAGATATTGGAGATTCTAAAAGAGTTGGCTCTTGATGGGAAGACAGTCATCCTGTGTGACCATGATTTAACAGACTATGAAGCCTATATCGACCATATGGTGGAGCTAAGAGACGGTCAACTAAGAGAAGTGTTTCAAATCCCTTGCTCTGAGATGACACAGGTTGTTTCAAAGGAAGTTGCTTCTAGCCCAGAACTATTTCATATGGATAGTGTGACTTGTGAGCTGGATCATCGCCCCCTCTTTTCCATTGCGGATTTTACATTCTACCAAGGAATTTCCTGTATCTTGGGTGACAATGGTGTCGGGAAATCAACCCTCTTTCGCTCTATTCTTCAATTTCAAAAGTATAAGGGGCGCATTACCTGGAAGGGGACAGTCCTGAAAAAGAAAAAGAGTTTGTATCGTGATCTGACGGGAGTTGTTCAGGAAGCTGAGAAGCAGTTTATCCGAGTCAGTCTGCGAGAAGAGCTTCAATTAGATGGACCTGATTCTGAAAGAAATCAGCGAATTTTCCAAGCTTTACAATATTTTGATCTGGAGCAGGCTCTTGATAAGAGTCCCTATCAATTAAGTGGTGGCCAACAAAAGATTCTTCAGCTTTTGACCATCTTGACCAGCAAGGCTTCTGTGATTTTGCTAGATGAACCATTTGCTGGTTTGGATGATAGAGCTTGCCATTATTTTTGCAAGTGGATTTTGGAGGACAGAAATCAAGGAAGAAGTTTTTTGATCATTAGCCATCGTTTAGATCCCTTGATTTCTGTGGTCGATTATTGGATCGAGATGACTAGTGAGGGTCTCAGCTACCTTCAAGAAGTGACCATCAGCAAACCTCTCAGTTTTATGAGTAGGAATACTCAAGGGGAGGTGAAGTAGTATGATCAAAGTAGCAACCCAGACACCGATACTCAGTCTCTTCTTGCTGATTTTATCCTTAGAGACATCTTTCATTCCTTCGATTGCTCTTAATCTTTCAGTAGTCGCATTTTGCATTCTCTTCATGCTCTACCACCGTCGTTTTAAGATGTTGGCTTGGATGCTTGTGCTCGCCATTTTGCCATCCTTCGCTAACTATTGGGCAGTTCAGTTACATGGGGATGCTTCTCAGGCAGTCATGCTTGGGACGAGAGCTTTTGTGACAGTTTGTATCGGTCTTGTCTTTGTTTCCAGTATTTCCCTAAAAGAGCTTCTCTTGTACTTGGCTCAAAAGGGGTTATCACGGTCTTGGGCCTATGCCTTGATTGTGGTATTCAATGCATTTCCTCTCATTCAACAAGAAATCAAGTCCCTCAAGGAAGCTTGCCTATTACGTGGTCAAGAACTGCATGTTTGGTCGCCCTTGATTTACAGTAAGGTTCTGATGACAGTTTTTAGATGGCGCCATCTTTACTTGAGAGCTCTATCTGCGCACGGATATGACGAACATGCACAGTTGAAGAATAGCTATCGGATTTTTTATATTCCTAAAAAAACAAAATTAATCTACCTGCTTATCTTTTTATTGCTTCAAACCAGTTTATTTCTATAAAGGAGTTATTATGGAATTTACAGATATTGCTATGGAATTATCCAAGGAAGCTTGGCAGGCCTCCTTTCATCACCCTTTTGTTTTACAGTTGCAAGAGGGGAATTTAGAACCTTCTATTTTCCGCTATTACTTAATTCAGGATGCTTATTACCTGAAGTCTTTTTCAGAAGCTTATCACCTCTTGGCTGATAAGACTTCAAATGAGAAGATGAAAAGACTCTTGAAACAAAATGCCCAGAGTCTAGTGGATGGTGAGTTGTTTATCCGCCAACAATTTTTCAAGGAATTAGGAATCAGTGACCAGGAAATGGAGGAGCAACCGATTGCTCCAACCTGTTATCATTACATTTCTCACATTTATCGTCAATTTGAAGAAGCAAATCTAGCCATTGCTTTTGCTAGTTTGCTCCCATGTCCTTGGTTATACCATGATTTGGGCAAGGCACTGAATCGCAAACCATCCCCGAATCCTCTTTATCAACAGTGGATTGAAACCTATATCACCGATGAATTAGAACAGCAGATTAAAGAGGAAGAAGCACTGGTCAATCAGCTCTATCGAGAAAGCAATGAGACGGACAAACAAAAAATGCTAGAGGCCTTCCACCGAAGTGTCCACATGGAAGCCAAGTTTTGGGAGATGGCTTACCAACATCAAACATGGACGAGTGATTTGCAGTCCTTAGAAAAAGAGAAGAAATAAAAAATGAGAAACCACCAACTACAAGTTCACAAATTAACCATTTTATCCATGATGATTGCTCTTGACGTAGTCCTTACACCCATCTTTCGAATTGAAGGAATGGCACCGATGTCTAGTGTAGTCAATATTCTGGCAGGAATCATGATGGGACCTGTTTATGCCTTGGTCATGGCTACAGTGACAGCCTTTATCCGTATGTCTACTCAAGGCATTCCCCCTTTGGCCCTAACAGGAGCTACCTTTGGAGCCCTCCTTGCAGGTCTCTTTTATAAGTATGGTAGAAAATTTTACTTTTCTGCCCTAGGAGAAATCTTGGGAACAGGGATTATCGGTTCCATTGTTTCCTATCCAGTCATGGTTCTCTTTACGGGATCTGCGGCCAAGCTTAGCTGGTTTATCTACACCCCTCGATTTTTCGGAGCAACCTTGATCGGTACAGCGATTTCCTTTATTGCCTTTCGATTTTTAATCAAGCAGGAATTCTTTAAAAAAGTGCAAGGATATTTTTTCAGTGAAAGGATAGACTGATGCAGAAATTGACAAATCCTTTCCCTCTAGCAACCAGTTCCTTGATTCACTGTATTACCAATGAGATTTCTTGTGAGATGCTGGCTAATGGCATTTTGGCTCTGGGATGCAAACCTGTTATGGCAGATGATCCCTGTGAGGTTCTTGATTTTACTAAGCAAAGTCAGGCCCTCTTCATCAATTTGGGGCATTTGTCTGCTGAGAAGGAAAAAGCAATCCGTATGGCAGCTTCTTATGCAGACCAAACTTGTCTCCCAATGGTAGTAGATGCGGTTGGCGTAGCAGCATCACCCATTCGTAAGGGACTAGTCAGAGATCTTTTAGAATACAAGCCCACGGTCCTTAAAGGAAATATGTCTGAAATCCGAAGTCTTGTTGGTTTAAAGCACCATGGAGTTGGGGTTGATGCGAGTTCTAAAGATCAAGAAACTGAGGATTTGCTCCAAGTCTTGAAAGACTGGTGTCAGCTTTATCCTGGTATGTCATTTTTAGTCACTGGACCCAAGGACCTCATTGTTTCAGAAAATCAAGTTGCTGTATTGGGAAATGGCTGTGCAGAATTGGACTGGATAACAGGGACGGGAGATCTGGTTGGAGTCTTGACAGCCGTTTTTCTCAGCCAAGGAAAGACTGCATTTGAAGCTTCTTGCCTAGCAGTCTCTTATCTCAATATCTCTGCCGAGAGAATTCTTGTTCAAGGAATGGGATTGGAAGATTTTCGTTACCAAGTTCTCAATCAGCTCTCTCTCCTAAAAAGAGACGAAAACTGGCTAAAAGCTATCAAAGGAGATATTTATGAATAGAGAAGCACTCAGACTATATCTGGTAACCAATCGCTACCAAGATTCCTTGGAAAGCTTTCTTGAAAAAGTTGAGGCGGCCTGCCGTTCAGGTGTTACCATCATCCAACTACGAGAAAAAAATCTCACAACCAATCAATACTATCACTTGGCAAAACAAGTCAAGGAAATAACCGATGCCTATCAGGTCCCCTTGATTATCGATGATCGTTTGGATGTTTGTCTTGCAGTAGATGCTGCAGGTCTGCATATTGGCGACGATGAGCTACCAGTTTCGGTTGCCCGCAAAGTCTTGGGTCCTGACAAAATTCTCGGTGTTACTGCTAAAACAGTAAAAAGGGCTCTTGAGGCGGAAACATCGGGTGCGGATTACTTGGGAACAGGAGCCATTTTCCCGACTACGACCAAAGAAAATGCACCTATCACCCAGATTTCAACCTTGAAAACCATTTGCCAAAGGGTTGCCATTCCAGTAGTTGCCATTGGAGGCTTGACGTCAGAGAACATTGACCAACTTACGGGTACTGGCATAGCTGGTGTAGCAGTCGTCAGGGATCTGATGCAGGCAGAAGATATAGAGGCAAAAACGCAAGCTTTTTTAACAAAGTTGGATGACATTATTTTCTAATCAAAAACTCTCTAATTTCCTTATTGCGGGAACTAGAGAGTTTTTTCTTAATCTTTAAAGCTTGTATGGTTGACTGGGCCAGAACCGTGACCGAGTTGAGGAGCGTCTTGGATGGCTTTTGTGATAAAGGCCTTGGCCTTATCCACTGCCTGATAAAGACTTCTGCCCTTGGCAAGTTCAGCCGTAATCACAGCAGCAAAGGTACATCCAGTACCATGGGTGTGACAGGTTTGAATTCTAGGACTTTCCCAGACAAATTGCTCATCCTTGGTAAAAAGGAAATCCTTGGCAACACCTTCAAGATGGCCACCTTTGATTACCACAGACTGAGGACCAAATTCTTTTAAAATCAGGCGACCAGCATGTTGCATGTCTGCTGGATCATGAATCGAAAAACCAACAATCTCTTCTGCCTCAGGAAGATTGGGAGTGATAATGCTTGCAAGGGGAAGCAGGTTTGTTTTTAGGTAGATTCTCGCACTAGAATCAATCAGGGTATCACCGCTTGTTGCGACCATAACAGGGTCCAGCACGTAGGGGCAGTCCAGTTTTTTAAGATAGGGTTGGATAATCTCCATGATTTCAGTAGTTGCCAACATACCAGTTTTTACAGCCTGGGGCTTGATATCCGAAAAGACACTTTCCAATTGAGCTTCCAGCATTTGGTTGGAGACGTGCTCGATTAATTGAACGCCTCTGGTATTTTGAGCGACAAGGCTGGTCACAACGGCCATTCCATAGACATCTCTCGCTTGGAATGACTTCAAATCTGCCATAATGCCAGCACCGCCACTAGGGTCAGTTCCAGCAATGGTTAGAGCAACGGGTAAATAAGTCATCTAAAACCTCCCAACCAACTGAAGTTTGTATTCTCAAGAACAAGCTGGTCTGTTTCAGGAAAGTAATAGAAGACTGGGTAGTCCTCACTATTTTCCACTTCCATCAGCTAGCATTACCTAGATTGAGTCAAAGGGATCTAACAGTTGTTAATCTCAGCTTTACGCACCCCTAGTGGTTGTTTTCTTTTTTCTTCAGTATAGCATATTTTTATAGTTTATATAGTAAAATTTGACTGCAAATCTCTCGTTACATGATTGGAATTCTATTTTTCGAAAAAATAATAAAAATTATAGTTGACAAATGTAGATTTTCGGAGTATACTAATAATTGTAATCGACAAATGTAGATTTAGGAGGTGTGATTATGCAGATTTCAGATGCAGAATGGCAAGTTATGAAGATTGTTTGGATGCAGGGGGAACAGACCAGTAGCGATTTGATCAAGGTTTTGGCGGAGCGGTTTGACTGGTCCAAGTCAACCATTCAAACTCTTTTGGCTCGTTTGGTTGAGAAAGAGTGTCTGACAAGGAAAAAAGAAGGCAAGTTCTTTGTCTATTCAGCCCTTTTGACTCTGGATCAAAGTCGAGACTTGCTTGTCCAAGATATCAAAGACAAGGTTTGTTCCCGTAGGATTAAGAACTTGTTGGCTGATTTGATTGTGGAATGTGATTTCACTTTGGCTGACTTGGAAGATTTGGAAGCTGTGATTTCTGAGAAAAAAACTAGCGCAGTTGCTGAAGTAAAATGTAATTGTATGTAAAGGAGACGCCATGTTAAATAGTATTGTAACCATTATTTGTATTTCCCTTATCGCGTTTATCTTGTTTTGGTTTTTCAAAAAGCCTGAAAAATCTGGACAGAAGGCCCAGCAAAAAAAGGGCTACCAAGAGATCCGAGTGGAAGTCATGGGGGGCTATACGCCTGAGTTGATTATTCTTAAAAAATCAGTGCCAGCCCGCATTGTCTTTGATCGCAAGGACCCGTCACCCTGTCTGGATCAGATCGTCTTTCCAGACTTTGGAGTGCATGCGGATCTTCCTATGGGTGAAGAGTATGTAGTGGAAATCACGCCTGAGCAGGCTGGAGAGTTTGGCTTTGCATGTGGTATGAACATGATGCACGGTAAGATGATTGTAGAGTAGGAGGAGATTATGACTGAAATTGTGAAAGCAAGCCTAGAAAATGGCATTCAAAAAATCCGTATACGAGCTGAAAAAGGTTATCATCCAGCTCATATCCAGCTTCAAAAAGGGATTCCGGCTGAGATTACCTTTCATCGTGCCACTCCTTCAAACTGTTACAAGGAAATTCTTTTTGAAGCAGAAGGTATTCTAGAACCAATCGGCGTGGACGAAGAGAAGACAATTTGTTTTACTCCTCAAGAATTAGGCCAACATGAATTTTCTTGTGGCATGAAGATGCAAAAGGGAAGCTATACAGTTGTTGAGAAGACGCGAAAATCTTTGTCACTTTTGCAACGTTTTTGGATTACCAGTATCTTTACTGTGCCTCTTGTTATTCTCATGATTGGGATGTTGACAGGGACTATCAGTCATCCAGTCATGCATTGGGGTACCTTTTTAGCTACAACGCCTATTATGCTTGTGGCAGGCGGTCCTTATATTCAGAGCGCTTGGGCCAGCTTTAAAAAGCACAATGCCAACATGGATACCTTGGTGGCACTGGGAACTCTAGTGGCCTATCTCTATAGCCTAGTTGCCCTCTTTACTGGGCTTCCTGTTTACTTTGAAAGTGCTGGATTTATCCTCTTCTTTGTTCTTTTGGGAGCCGTTTTTGAGGAAAAAATGCGGAAAAATACTTCCCAAGCTGTGGAGAAACTACTGGACTTGCAAGCTAAAACAGCAGAAGTCTTGCGTGAGGATAGCTATGTACAAGTTCCTTTGGACCAAGTCAAGGTAGGTGATCTGATTCGAGTGCGTCCTGGTGAAAAGATTGCGGTTGATGGTGTTGTAGTGGAAGGTATGTCCAGTATTGACGAATCCATGGTAACAGGTGAGAGTCTGCCGGTAGACAAAACAGTTGGAGATACCGTCATTGGCTCCACCATCAATAATAGTGGAACGCTTGTTTTTAAGGCAGAAAAAGTTGGCTCAGAGACGGTCTTGGCACAGATTGTAGACTTTGTCAAGAAAGCTCAGACCAGCCGCGCACCGATTCAGGATTTGACGGATAAAATTTCAGGAATTTTTGTCCCAGCAGTTGTCATTTTAGCGATTCTAACTTTTTGGATTTGGTTTGTCTTGCTTGAGGCTAGCTTTGTGGCCTCTCTTCTTTATGGGGTAGCAGTTCTGATTATCGCCTGCCCTTGTGCCCTGGGTCTCGCAACACCGACAGCCCTGATGGTAGGGACAGGACGTAGTGCCAAGATGGGTGTTCTCCTCAAAAATGGGACCGTCTTACAGGAAATCCAGAAAGTCAAAACTCTCGTCTTTGATAAGACAGGAACTTTGACGGAAGGAAAACCAGTAGTCACTGATATCATTGGCGACGAGACAGAAGTACTTGGCTTAGCTGCCTCTTTAGAAGAAGCCTCTCAACACCCATTGGCTCAAGCTATTGTCAAGCGAGCGAGTGAAGCAGAACTTGAGCTTCATACTGTAGAGAATTTCCAAGCCGTTCATGGAAAAGGTGTTTCAGGGCAAATCAATGGGAAACTAGTTTTGCTCGGAAATGCTAAAATGCTAGATGGCATGGATATTTCGAGTGCTTATCAGGAAAAACTAGAAGAACTGGAAAAAGAAGCTAAGACAGTTGTCTACTTGGCTGTTGACAATGAAATCAAAGGCTTGCTTGCCTTGCAAGATATTCCCAAGGAAAATGCTAAACTCGCCATCAATCAGCTGAAAAAACGTGGTCTCCGAACAGTTATGCTGACAGGAGATAATGCTGGCGTGGCGCGTGCCATTGCAGATCAGATCGGCATTGAAGAGGTTATTGCGGGTGTCTTGCCAGAAGAAAAAGCCCATGAAATCCATCAACTGCAACAGGCTGGTAAAGTAGCCTTTGTCGGAGATGGTATCAATGATGCGCCAGCTCTCAGTGTGGCGGATGTGGGGATTGCTATGGGAGCTGGAACAGATATCGCCATCGAGTCAGCAGATTTGGTGTTGACAACCAATAATCTCTTAGGAGTGGTACGTGCCTTTGACATGAGTAAGAAGACCTTTAATCGTATTCTGCTCAATCTTTTCTGGGCCTTTATCTACAATGTTATCGGAATTCCGATTGCAGCAGGAGTCTTTTCAGGAATTGGTCTCGTTCTCAATCCAGAACTGGCTGGTCTAGCCATGGCCTTTAGTTCTGTATCTGTATTAACCAGTTCACTCATGCTAAACTTTAGTAAAATAGACTAAAAGCGAGCTTGCTCGCTTTTTATACTCTTCGAAAATCTCTTCAAACCACGTCAACGTCGCCTTGCCGTAGCTATATGACATTGACTCCGTCAGTTCTATCCACAACCTCAAAACAGTGTTTTGAGCAACCTGCGGCTAGTTTCCTAATTTGCTCTTTGATTTTCATTGAGTATTATTATAAAACAGATATTAAAAACGTTTTCAAACTGTACTGTAATAGAGAATAAAAACTTCTGAGCAGATTCTTAGGAGACCCAAAACAAATGTGGTAAAGTAGTAGAGTAAAAATTTGCTGAAACGTTTCCAATTAGTATATGAAAACGGGTTTATCAAGTTTTAAAAATATTTGAAGGAGAGTTATCATTATGACTCAAGGGAAAATTACTGCATCTGCAGCAATGCTCAACGTATTGAAAACATGGGGCGTAGACACTATCTACGGTATCCCATCAGGAACACTCAGCTCATTGATGGACGCTTTGGCTGAAGACAAAGATATCCGCTTCTTGCAAGTTCGCCACGAAGAAACGGGTGCTCTTGCAGCGGTGATGCAAGCTAAATTCGGCGGCTCAATCGGGGTTGCAGTAGGTTCAGGTGGTCCAGGTGCGACTCACTTGATTAACGGTGTTTACGATGCAGCTATGGATAACACTCCATTCCTTGCTATCCTTGGATCACGTCCAGTTAACGAACTCAACATGGATGCTTTCCAAGAATTGAACCAAAACCCAATGTACAACGGTATCGCTGTTTACAACAAACGTGTAGCTTACGCTGAGCAATTGCCAAAAGTAATTGACGAAGCTTGCCGTGCTGCAGTTTCTAAAAAAGGTCCAGCTGTAGTTGAAATTCCAGTAAACTTCGGTTTCCAAGAAATCGACGAAAACTCATACTACGGTTCAGGTTCATACGAACGTTCATTCATCGCTCCTGCCTTGAACGAAGTTGAAATCGACAAAGCTGTTGAAATCTTGAACAATGCTGAACGTCCAGTTATCTACGCTGGTTACGGTGGTGTTAAAGCAGGTGAAGTGATTACTGAATTGTCACGTAAAATCAAAGCACCAATCATCACAACTGGTAAAAACTTTGAAGCTTTTGAATGGAACTACGAAGGTTTGACAGGTTCTGCTTACCGTGTTGGTTGGAAACCAGCCAACGAAGTGGTCTTTGAAGCAGACACCGTTCTTTTCCTTGGTTCAAACTTCCCATTTGCTGAAGTTTACGAAGCCTTCAAGAACACTGAAAAATTCATCCAAGTTGATATTGACCCTTACAAACTTGGTAAACGTCATGCCCTTGATGCTTCTATCCTTGGTGATGCAGGTCAAGCAGCGAAAGCAATCCTTGACAAAGTAAACCCAGTAGAATCTACTCCATGGTGGCGTGCAAACGTTAAGAACAACCAAAACTGGCGTGATTACATGAACAAACTCGAAGGTAAAACTGAGGGTGAATTGCAATTGTACCAAGTTTACAATGCTATCAATAAACATGCTGATCAAGACGCTATCTACTCAATCGACGTAGGTGACACTACTCAAACATCTACTCGTCACCTTCACATGACACCTAAGAACATGTGGCGTACATCTCCACTCTTTGCGACAATGGGTATTGCCCTTCCTGGTGGTATCGCTGCTAAAAAAGACAATCCAGATCGCCAAGTATGGAACATCATGGGTGACGGTGCATTCAACATGTGCTACCCAGACGTGATCACAAACGTTCAATACGACCTTCCAGTTATCAACGTTATCTTCTCAAATGGTAAATATGCCTTCATCAAGGACAAATACGAAGACACAAATAAACACTTGTTTGGTTGTGACTTCACAAACGCTGACTACGCAAAAATTGCTGAAGCACAAGGTGCTGTTGGATTTACAGTTGATCGTATCGAAGACATCGACGCAGTTGTTGCAGAAGCTGTGAAACTCAACAAAGAAGGTAAAACTGTTGTTATCGATGCTCGCATCACGCAACACCGTCCACTTCCAGTAGAAGTACTTGAATTGGATCCAAAACTTCACTCAGAAGAAGCAATCAAAGCCTTCAAGGAAAAATACGAAGCAGAAGAACTCGTACCATTCCGCCTCTTCTTGGAAGAAGAAGGATTGCAATCACGCGCAATCAAATAATTTCTCTCATCGAAAATCAAAGGTAAACTTTGTAGATTTTATTCTTTGATTTTCTTAGAGCAGAACTTGAAAAGATCGGAGCAATCCGGTCTTTTTCTGGAGGATAGTAAATGAATTTAAATCAATTAGATATAATCGTTTCAAATGTTCCTCAAGTCTGTGCCGACTTGGAGCGTATTTTGGATAAAAAGTCCGATTATGTTGATGACAGTTTTGCTCAGTTTACGATTGGCAGTCACTGTCTCATGTTGTCCCAAAATCACCTGATTCTTTTGAACAATTTTCAGTCAGGAATCATTCTTCACATCGAGGTTGAGGATCTAAATCAGAATTACCAACGGTTAAAAGAGATTGGCACTGAGATTTTACACGGTCCAGCTGTAACTGATTGGGGAACAGAATCCTTATTAGTTAGAGGACCTGCTGGTCTAGTGATTGATTTTTATCGAATGAAATAGGACGATTAGTCATTTGAAGTTAACCTTAATCATTCTTAAAACAGAATGTGAGAATAGGAACTATTGAAAGATCGGAGCAATCCGGTCTTTTTCTTATCACAAGATTGTGATAGTTTACATCTTCATAACAAAAGCATCAAAGTCTTGATTGTTTTGGAAAAAGATTATAAAATATGATTCATAAAAAGGAAAGAGGTTTTGAAAATGTCTGAAAAACAAATGAAAGTTTTGGGTTGGATAGCGACCTTCATGTCTGTTATGATGTACGTGTCTTACTTCCCACAAATTATGAACAACCTGGCTGGTCAAAAAGGGAACTTTATCCAGCCCTTGGTTGCTGCAATCAACTGCAGCCTTTGGGTCTACTACGGCTTGTTCAAAAAAGAAAGAGATATTCCGCTTGCCGCTGCCAATGCACCAGGTATCGTTTTTGGTCTGGTAACAGCTATTACGGCATTAATTTAAAAAGAAGACTGGTCTCAGTCTTTTTTTGTACATAAAAATAGATTCTCAAGTAAAGAAAGTCTAATGAGAGCTGAGGAGAATAGCCGTTGACAGCGAGCTTTCTGAGTGCTGCTTTAGAGGTTCCTCCATAAAGTAAAAGATTATTTCGTTACTATTTTTATAAAATCTTCTCTCTACTTTATAAGATGTGAAAAAGAGTTCAATTAGACCAAGCTTTTTGCTATAATGAGGGGAGAAAAACAGACAGGAGAATAAGATGTCAGAACCATTATTTTTACAATCAGTTATGCAAGAAAAAATCTGGGGTGGAACCAAGCTACGTGATGAGTTTGGCTACGACATCCCAAGTGAAAAAATAGGAGAATACTGGGCTATCTCAGCCCACCCAAATGGTGTTTCAAAGGTCGCTAATGGGCGCTTTGAGGGAACAGACCTCGCTACTTTGTATGCGGAGCACCGTGAATTGTTTGGCAACCGTCCAGAGCCTGTATTTCCGCTTTTGACCAAGATTCTCGATGCCAATGACTGGCTCAGCGTCCAAGTTCACCCAGACGATGCCTATGGATTAGAACATGAAGGCGAGCTCGGAAAAACAGAGTGCTGGTACATCATCGCAGCAGATGAAGGTTCAGAGATTATCTATGGTCACAATGCCAAGTCAAAAGAAGAACTCCGTCAGCAAATCGAAGACAAGAACTGGGATGCTTTGCTGACAAAAGTACCAGTGAAGGCTGGAGATTTCTTCTATGTACCAAGTGGCACCATGCACGCTATCGGCGCAGGTATCTTGATTCTTGAAACCCAGCAGTCTAGCGATACCACCTACCGTGTCTATGACTTTGACCGTAAGGATGACAAGGGCAACCTGCGTGAACTTCACCTTGAAAAATCCATCGATGTTTTAAACATTGGAGAACCTGCCAATAGCCGACCTGCCACTGTCAAAGCAGATGATCTACGTTCCACTCTCCTTGTGTCCAATGATTTCTTCGCAGTTTACAAGTGGGAAATTACTGGAAAAGTTGACTTCGAAAAGACAGCTGACTACAGCTTATTGAGTGTCTTGGATGGGGAAGGTCAGTTAACAGTTGACGGGAAAAACTATCCAATCCAAAAAGGTAGCCACTTTATCCTACCAAGTGATGTTGAAGCTTGGACCTTGGAAGGGCAAGGTTTGGAATTGATTGTTAGCCATCCATAAAAAGAAAGGGCCTGAGTTTACTACTCAAGTCCTTTTTGATTACATAAATTGGGCGATAAAAACCACGATGATGATGATTGGAATGATAAAACGAAGAAGGAAGAGCCAGACTTGGAAAAGTCCCTGTTTCCATGCTCTTTCATCGAGATGGAGTTCCTCCTTAGCAAGAGCCTTTTTAAAGATATAGCCTGTAAAAAGTGAAAGGCAGAGAGCTCCAAATGGCATGAGAAGATTGGAAACCAAGAAGTCCATGGCGTCAAAGAAGGTTTTACCAAAAATGTGAACATCCGCCATAACTCCGTAAGATAGGGCTGAAGGAATGCCAAAGACGAAGGTCAAGATTCCTAAAATGACACTCCATTTAGCCCGCTTGCTGTTGTCCTGATTGGTGATATTTCCCACATTGATTTCCAGCATCACGACAGATGAAGTGACTGTCGCAAAAAGGAAGAGCAAGAGGAAGAGGATGTAGAAAATGGTTCCAAAGGGCATCTTGTCAAAGAGTTGAGGCAAGACGATAAAGAGCAGGCTTGGTCCCCCTTCAGACTGGATATTGAAGGCTGACATGGCTGGGAAAATGGCTAGACCTGCCATGATGGATATTGAAGGCTGACATGGCTGGGAAAATGGCTAGACCTGCCATGATGGATACCGAGATGTTCATGGATACGATGGAAATCCCTGACTGGACCAGATTGGTTTTCTTGTCTAAGTAAGAAGCATAGGTCAGCATGGCTGTAACCCCTAGTGAGAGAGCAAAGAAAGATTGTCCCAGAGCATAGAGGAGACCAGCACTGGTCAGTTTTGAAAAGTCTGGTTTTAGGAAGTAAAGAACCCCTTCCATAGCATTTGGCAAGCTGAGAGAGCGCCCGATGATCACGACAAAGATGATAAAGAGCAGGGGCATCATGACTTTCGAAGCTCTTTCGATCCCTTTTTGAACCCCACGTGATACAATAAAGATATTCAATAAGATAAAGGCAGCTTGAGCTCCTAGGGCAATGGCTGGATTTGAAATGATCGAAGTAAATAACTGAGCATAATCACCCGTTCCACCAAGTTGGAACAATTTCCCAAACTCAATACCCAGATAGACTAGAATCCATCCTCCAATAACACTGTAAAAGGAGAGAAGGATAAAGAGGGCAAAGGCACCAATCCAACCGATAAAGTTGTACTTGTTATTCTTGCCAAGTTTTCCAAAGGTTTTGATAGCGGAAACGCCAGCACTACGGCCAAGGGCAAATTCAGCCAGCAGGAGCGGGAAACCGATTAAAATGGTAGAAATGAGAAAGACCAACAAAAAGCCTCCCCCGCCATTAGCAGCAGTCATGTAGGGGAACTTCCAAACGGCACCAAGTCCGATAGCTGAACCAGCAGATGCTAGGATAAAGCCTAGTTTCGAGCCCCATTGCGATTTTTCTGACATAGTTGAAACTCCAATCTCGTTTTTTAAAATAAGAGAAGGCTACTTGAGTTGTCAAATAGCCTTCTCTCAATGGCTCTCTATGAGCCTACTGTTTGATTGATAGACTGGACTATCCTATCATGTTTTCTAAGGCCTGTCAAGAAAACCATTTTCAAGTTTTCACACCTTTCTCAAAAAGTTAAAAATTTTTCGCAAAAACACTTGACTCTGACCTAAGGGGAGGGGTTATACTATGCTTGTAAGGAGGAAATCATGTACCATATAAAAGAAGCTGCGCAGCTTTCAGGTGTCTCTGTTAAGACTCTGCATCACTACGATAAGATAGGGCTCTTGGTTCCCTTAAAGTTGGAAAACGGCTATCGAACCTATAGTAAAGAGGATTTGGAACGCCTTCAGGTTATTCTGTATTATAAATATCTAGGTTTTTCTTTAGAAAAAATAGCAGAGCTGTTAAAGGAAGAAAGGGCAGATTTATTGCCCCATTTGACTAAGCAGTTGGAGTATTTGACTCGAGAAAGGCAACACCTGGATACCTTGATTTCCACCTTGAAAAAAACCATTCAAGATCAAAAAGGAGAAAGAAAAATGACTATTGAAGAAAAATTCACGGGATTTAGCTATCAAGACAATCAAAAATACCACCAAGAAGCGGTAGAAAAATATGGTAAAGAAGTCATGGATCAAGCCTTCGAACGCCAAAAAGGTCGTGAAGATGAGTCTACGGCCGCCTTTAACCAAGTTTTTCAATCCTTGGCACAAAACCTTCAAGCTGGTTTACCTGCAACAGCAATTGAAAACCAAGAGCAAGCTGTCAAGCTCTTGCAAGCCATTCGTACTTATGGATTTGACTGCTCTATTGAAGTCTTCGGACATATCGGTAAAGGCTACGTCTGCAACCCAGAGTTCAAGGAAAATATTGACAAGTTTGGATCTGGTACAGCCCAGTACACATCAGATGTCATTGCAGCTTACGTTCGAACAAATGCAGAATAAATAGGCTAGGAATTTCCGAGCCTATTTTTTACTTCAAATCATAAAGCCAGTCTTCGCCGTCTTTGTAGTAGAAGAATTCACTCAGATCCTCTTCTACAAATACACGAAGCATATCAGACATATCATTAGTAGCAAGTTTTAGATGAGATAGATTGTCAAAATCCTCCCACCAAACCTTCCCTTCGTCTGAAGACTGGAGTTCACCAGTAAAGAGTTCTGTCTTGTAAAAAAGGACGACATAACGATAATCCTTGTTATCGTACCAGTTTTTGATACCACAGAGTTGGGGTTTGGAAATGGTCAGACCAGTTTCTTCTTTCACTTCACGAATGACAGCATCGACAAAGGATTCGCCACGTTCAACATGACCACCAGGAAAAGTAATGCCGGGCCAGTCGGGACTAACTCGATCTTGAACCAGAACCTTGTCTCCGTTTTGAATCATACACATGTTGACAAATTCGACTGTTTCTCTTCTGTTCATTTTTCACAACCTTTGATCTTTAATCATAATG
This sequence comes from Streptococcus oralis, assembly GCF_023109005.1. Lineage (GTDB taxonomy): Bacteria > Bacillota > Bacilli > Lactobacillales > Streptococcaceae > Streptococcus > Streptococcus oralis_BU. Next base: position 34,835 of record NZ_JALDTU010000009.1, read on the forward strand.
CAGACTTCCTGCCACCCAACCGGTACAGAGGGCAGAAGTGATGTTAAAGCCGCCCGTGTGGGCATTGATATCCAGTACCTCGCCAGCAAAGTGGAGCCCAGGAACGAGTTTGCTTTCCAGAGTTTTAGGATTGATTTCTTTGAGACTGACACCGCCTTTGGTGACAAAGGACTTAGCAAGGGACATTTTGCCAGTCACAGGAATTTTGAGGGCCTTGATAGATTGGACAAGCTGGTCGCGTTCTTTTTCAGTTAGCTGTTTGACTTTTTCAGGAAATCCTTGTACAAAAAACTCAGCCAAGCGTTCCGGAAGCAAAGTTTTCAAAGCATTCTTCAAGGATTTTTCCCGATTTTCTTCTAGAAATGCCACCAAGTCGCTCTCAGAAAGTTGAGGCAAAACATCCAGTGAGAGAACCTCTCCACCCTTGACAAGACTAGACATACGCAGAGCAGCAGGACCGGATAGACCAAAGTGGGTAAAGAGCAGATCGTGAGTGATGACATGCTTGCCATAGCTTAAGGTCACATCGTCTAGTGAAATCCCCTGAAGCGCTTTGTGTGGAAAATCAGTCAACAATGGGCTCTCAGCAGCTTCAAGCTCAGTAATGGTATGTTTAAAATGACGGGCAATCTCGTGACCAAAACCAGTCGAGCCAGTAGAAGGATAGGATTTTCCACCAGTTGTGACTATGAGTTTATCACAAGTGAAGGTCTGGTCCGCGGACTTCAGGACAAACTGGTCGTCTATCTTTTTAACCGAAACAATTTCTGTTTGAGTGAGAACTTGTCCGCCTAGCTCAGCGATTTTCTTTTCCAAGGCCTCGATAATAGTCCGAGATTTATCGCTAGCAGGAAAGACACGACCGTGGTCTTCAACCTTAAGTTTAACACCGTTTTCTGTGAAAAAGTTGATGATATCATGGTTATCAAACTGGGAAAAGACACTGTATAGAAAGCGTCCATTTCCAGGGATACCAGCTAGTAGGTCATCTAAACTTCCGTTATTGGTCACATTGCAGCGACCACCGCCCGTTCCAGCTAATTTTTTCCCAAGTTTGCGATTTTTCTCGATGAGAAGGGTTTTCTGACCATAAAAGCTACTGGAAATCGCAGCCATCATACCAGCAGGCCCTCCACCAATGACAATAGTATCAAAATGTTTCATAAATCTATTGTACCACAAAAAACAAGAGATGCTTGGCATCTCTTGTTGCTCATGATCTTAGTTAATTTCATATCCCATCAACAAACCGCCATCTTCTGCATAGAAACTGCAGAGACCAGATGTTGGAATGATTTTGATATCAGCTTGTGGGAAGGTTTCCAGCAAGCGTTCCGACAATTGCTGACAGAATTTTTCATTGCTACGATGAGCCATGACGATACGGCCACCAGCATAGCCAGCCTTGGTGAGTTCTTCATAGGCTGCTTGAAGGGATTTTTTAGCACCGCGAGCCTTTTGTAGCAACTCTAGGGTTCCTGTTTCACTTGCTTCCCCAACCATACGGATGTTGAGAAGGCCAACGACCGTACCGATCAGCTTACTCAAACGGCCATTTTTAACCAAGTTATCAACTTTAGCGAGGACAAAGAGCAACTTTGTTTTTTCTTGGTAGGCAGTAATAGCTTCAACAATATCCTCATAAGAAAGTCCTTGATCAATCAAATCATTGATCTTTTCTACAATTAAGTCAACTTCCCCACCCGCAGATAAACTATCAATCACATGAATCTGAGTGTCAGGATATTCTTCAAGATAGATATTCTTAGCGAGCTGTGCACTATTATGGCTACCTGAAAGAGTACCAGTAATGGTAACGACAAAGATATGCTTAGCACCTTCAAATGCACGCAGGTAATCATCAGGGCTAGGACAGGCTGATTTTGAAGCCTCGGAAGTCGCATACATGGTTTCCATCATGTGGTCAATGTCAAGATTGGCATCATCAATAAAGACCTGATTAGCTACTTGAATGGTTAAAGGAACACTAACAAATTCAGTATCAATAGCAGGAGTTGCCAGTTGACGATAATCACAACCAGAGTCAGCTACAATCTTCCAAGTCATAGAAATTCTCCATCTTTGTCACTTATACATTGACAAAGGTTCTGTCTTTTTTTACAATTATATCATGAAAGCCCTTGAAACAAAAGTACCACCTCTCTGTTGTCACAAGTAGAAAGAAATTGTTATGTCTGAACGTAAAATATCTGAAAAATCTCTTGAAAATCTCAGAAAATCAAATCAAGAATCCAATTTTTTAACCAGAGAAGCAATCGAGACGGCTCTTTTGCAACTTCTAGAAAAAAAAGATTTGGCCAAGATCAGCATTTCGGAGCTGGTCAAGCGAGCGGGCGTCTCTCGTGCTGCCTTCTATCGTAACTATGACTCTAAAGAAGAAATTTTGGAAAGCGTCTTTAAACGCAGTGTCCATAACATCATGGAACAGCTCAGCCACTACGATGTCAAAACGGACCTTTATCTAGTCTGGGTTCACCTTTTTCGAGCAGCCAAGAAAGAAGCCAAGGTTATCCAACTTGCTCTGGACTACCACTTGGAAAAGATTTTCGTCCAAGCCATGCAGGAATTTCTGGAAAAATACCACGGAAAATCAAAAGGTGTCAGCAGCTACCTTCATTCCTTTTGGAGTTCTGCCATCGTATCGGTTCTGCTCAAATGGATCAAGGATGGAATGAAGGTTCCAGCTGAAAAGATTGCTGATCTACGCTTGCCATTTTTCAAAAAATAAAGGACAAGGAGAAGAATTATGAAAGAAAAAAGACTGGCTTGGGATGAGTACTTTGCAGCCCAGGCCCTATTAATTGCCAATCGTTCTACCTGCAAACGTGCCAAGGTGGGAGCTGTCCTCGTCAAGGATAATAAGGTGATTTCAACAGGCTACAATGGTTCCGTATCAGGAACAGAGCACTGTATCGACCACGAATGTTTAGTCATTGAAGGCCACTGTGTCCGTACCCTTCACGCTGAGGTCAATGCTATTCTCCAGGGGGCTGAACGAGGGGTTCCTAGAGGATTTACAGCCTATGTGACCCATTTCCCCTGTCTGAACTGCACCAAACAACTGCTACAAGTTGGTTGTAGTCGCGTCGTTTACATCAACCAATACCGAATGGATGACTATGCCCAGTACCTTTATCATGAAAAAGGCACCGAGTTAACCCATTTACCATTAGAGACTGTTCAGACAGCTCTTCAAGAGGCAGATTTGATTTAAAAATTAATTAAAATAAATGGTTTAGAAAGCTTTTTAAACCGTTTTTTGATATAATAAGAAGAATAAATTGAAAGAAGGAACTCAGAAAATGGGAAAAATTGAAGTCATTAATCATCCACTTATTCAACACAAATTGTCAATCTTGCGTCGTACAGACACTTCCACAAAGGCTTTTCGTGAACTAGTAGACGAGATTGCAATGTTGATGGGATATGAAGTACTTCGTGATCTTCCACTTGAAGACGTGGAAATCGAAACACCTATCACAAAGACCGTTCAAAAACAATTGGCTGGTAAAAAATTGGCGATTGTCCCAATCTTGCGTGCAGGTATCGGGATGGTAGATGGGCTCTTGAATCTGGTTCCAGCAGCAAAAGTTGGACACATCGGTATGTACCGTGATGAAGAAACCCTTCAACCAGTTGAATACTTAGTGAAATTACCTGAGGATATTGACCAACGTCAAATTTTTGTCGTTGATCCAATGTTGGCAACAGGTGGCTCAGCAATCTTGGCAGTAGATTCCCTTAAAAAACGTGGCGCTTCAAATATCAAGTTTGTCTGCCTAGTATCTGCTCCAGAAGGAGTGAAAGCCCTCCAAGAAGCACACCCAGATGTAGAAATTTTTACTGCGGCCTTGGATGAACGCTTGAACGAACACGGTTATATCGTTCCAGGTCTTGGAGATGCTGGAGACCGCTTGTTTGGTACTAAATAAAATTCCAAAGTAAATAGTGAAACTAGAAGTTCGTTTTTGACTTGAAAGGAGGTTGAGTTTTTGTTTCTGTTTAGAGAATAGAGCAAAAATTTGACCTTTTTTGACCAAAAAGATATAATAGTTCTGTATCGAGTCGTATGACTAAGAAAATTTAACCTTAAAAGGAGAAATGAATGATTCCTGTAGTTATTGAACAAACAAGTCGTGGAGAACGTTCATATGATATTTACTCACGTCTTCTGAAAGATCGCATCATCATGCTAACAGGTCCAGTTGAAGACAATATGGCCAACTCCGTTATCGCCCAATTACTTTTCTTGGATGCCCAAGATAGTACAAAAGATATTTACCTTTATGTCAACACACCTGGAGGCTCTGTTTCAGCTGGTTTGGCAATCGTTGATACCATGAACTTTATCAAGGCAGATGTCCAAACAATCGTTATGGGGATGGCTGCATCCATGGGGACTGTCATTGCATCAAGTGGCGCAAAAGGCAAACGTTTCATGCTTCCAAATGCAGAGTACATGATTCACCAACCAATGGGTGGTACAGGTGGTGGTACCCAACAGACAGATATGGCAATCGCTGCAGAGCACTTACTTAAAACTCGTAAGACTTTGGAGCAAATTCTTGCAGATAACTCTGGTAAAACAGTTGAGCAAATTCATGTAGACGCAGAACGTGATTACTGGATGAGTGCCCAAGAAACACTTGAGTATGGTTTCATTGATGAAATCATGGCCAACAACTCTTTGAGCTAACCAACCTAAAAAGCAAACTCGACGGGGTTTGCTTTTTTTGATATAATAGGAGCAGATTTCTTAGAAAGAGGGTTCATCATGTTTGAAAAGGTCAATCGATCGGGATTAATCATCTATCTTTACTATAATCGGGATGCAAAAAAACTTCAGGAATACGGTGATATCTGTTACCATTCCAAAAAACATCGTTACTTGCAGCTCTATGTTTCAACTGCGGAGCTAGATGACTTAGTTGAGAGATTAGGTAAGGAAAGATATATCAAGAAAATTAGACGGTGTCACATTCAAGAGTTAGAAACTCCTTTTGTTGGCAATCTCTATCGAAATGAAGAAAACGTTATCATTTAAAAAAGTGAATAAAAAGGTTGACAATTTTCTGATAATTCGGTATATTCTTAACATACTATTTTGGAACAACATTATAAGGAGATAAAAAATGAAGAAAAAATTTGCCCTATCTTTTGTGGCCCTTGCTAGCGTAGCCCTTCTCGCCGCTTGTGGAGAGGTCAAATCAGGAGCCTCAAACGCTGCTGGTAACTCAGTCGATGAAAAGACAATTAAAATCGGATTTAACTTTGAAGAAACAGGTGCCGTAGCAGCCTACGGAACATCTGAACAAAAAGGAGCTCAACTTGCCGTTGATGAAATCAATGCAGCAGGTGGTATCGATGGAAAACAAATCGAAGTTGTAGACAAAGACAACAAGTCAGAGACTGCCGAAGCAGCTTCTGTTACAACGAACCTTGTTACCCAATCAAAAGTAGCAGCTATTGTAGGGCCTGCGACATCTGGTGCAACTGCTGCAGCTGTAGCTAACGCTACCAAAGCTGGAGTGCCATTGATTTCACCAAGTGCTACTCAAGACGGTTTGACTAAAGGTCAAGATTACCTATTTATCGGAACATTCCAAGATAGCTTCCAAGGGAAGATTATTTCAAACTATGTGACAAACAAATTGAATGCTAAGAAGGTTGTTCTTTATACTGACAATGCTAGTGACTATGCTAAAGGTATTGCTAAATCTTTCCGTGAAACCTACAAGGGTGAGATTGTAGCAGATGAAACGTTTGTAGCAGGTGATACAGACTTCCAAGCAGCCCTTACTAAAATGAAAGGGAAAGAGTTTGACGCTATCGTTGTCCCAGGCTACTACACAGAAGCAGGTAAAATCGTAAACCAAGCCCGTGGTATGGGAATTGATAAACCAATCGTTGGTGGTGATGGATTTAACGGTGAAGAATTTGTTCAACAAGCAACAGCTGAAAAAGCATCAAACATTTACTTCATCTCAGGATTCTCAACTACAGTTGATGTTTCTGAAAAAGCTAAAGCCTTCCTTGAAGCATACCGTGCTAAATACAATGAAGAGCCTTCAACCTTCTCAGCCTTGGCCTATGACTCAGTTTACCTAGTAACAAATGCTGCAAAAGGTGCTAAAAACTCAGGTGAAATCAAGGACAACCTTGCTAAAACCAAAGATTTTGATGGTGTAACTGGTCAAACAAGCTTTGATGCTGACCACAATACAGTGAAAACTGCTTACATGATGACTATGAACAATGGTAAAGTAGAAGCAGCAGAAGTTGTAAAACCATAACATTAGAATAGTAGTTGAAATAGGGAATGAGCCTTTGACTCACTCCCTGTTTCGGTGTTTATGAACTTGTGAAAATGATGAAAATTTTCTAAAAAATAACAATAGAAAAGAGTGAATGCTATGCTCCAACAACTTGTGAATGGTTTAATTCTGGGTAGTGTTTATGCACTTTTGGCCTTGGGTTATACCATGGTTTATGGAATTATCAAACTCATCAACTTCGCCCACGGTGATATTTATATGATAGGTGCCTTTATTGGTTACTTTTTGATTAATTCCTTCCAAATGGATTTCTTTTTAGCTTTGATTATTTCAATGGCAGGAACTGCACTACTTGGTGTTGTGATTGAATTTCTTGCCTACCGTCCTTTGCGACACTCTACACGTATTGCTGTATTGATTACTGCCATCGGGGTGTCTTTCCTACTGGAATACGGAATGGTTTATCTCGTGGGCGCCAATACTCGTGCCTTCCCTCAAGCAATTGAAACCGTCCGTTTTGATTTCGGGCCAATTAGCTTGACAAATGTTCAATTGATGATTTTAGCAGTTTCTGTACTCTTGATGGTTTTATTGCAATTGATCGTTCAAAAAACAAAAATGGGGAAAGCCATGCGTGCGGTATCAGTTGATAGCGACGCAGCTCAATTGATGGGAATTAATGTAAATCGTACAATCAGTTTTACCTTTGCTTTGGGTTCAGCCCTTGCTGGTGCAGCAGGAGTCCTCATTGCCCTTTACTACAACTCTCTTGAACCTTTGATGGGTGTGACTCCAGGTCTAAAATCATTCGTTGCGGCCGTACTCGGTGGTATCGGGATTATTCCTGGTGCAGCTCTAGGAGGATTTGTGATTGGCTTGTTGGAAACATTTGCTACTGCCTTTGGTATGTCTGATTTCCGTGATGCTATCGTGTATGGAATCTTGCTTTTGATTCTGATTGTTCGACCTGCAGGTATCCTTGGTAAGAATGTGAAAGAGAAGGTGTAAACAATGAAGACAAATCTTAAAATAAATATTCTCTGGTTATTCCTTCTGTTAGCGGGTTATGGATTGATTAGTGTACTGGTTTCTGCTGGTGTTCTCAATCTATTCCATGTACAAATTTTAGAACAAATTGGGATTAATATCATCCTTGCAGTAGGTTTGAACTTAATCGTTGGTTTTTCAGGACAATTTTCACTCGGTCATGCAGGTTTTATGGCGATTGGGGCTTATGCAGCAGCGATTATTGGTTCAAAATCACCAACCTATGGTGCCTTCTTTGGAGCGATGGTTTTGGGTGCCTTGATTTCTGGTGCAGTCGCTTTGCTCGTTGGGATCCCAACACTCCGTTTGAAGGGTGACTACCTGGCAGTTGCGACACTAGGTGTTTCAGAAATCATTCGTATCTTTATCATTAATGGTGGCAGTTTGACCAACGGTGCTGCTGGTATCTTGGGTATTCCAAACTTTACTAACTGGCAAATGGTTTATCTATTTGTGGTGATCACAACTATTGCAACTCTCAACTTCTTACGTAGTCCAATTGGACGCTCTACTCTATCTGTTCGTGAGGATGAGATTGCTGCAGAATCCGTTGGGGTAAACACCACAAAGATCAAGATTATCGCTTTTGTCTTTGGAGCCATTACAGCAAGTATTGCTGGTTCACTTCAGGCTGGTTTTATCGGATCTGTTGTCCCAAAAGATTACACCTTTATTAATTCCATCAATGTGTTGATTATCGTTGTATTTGGTGGACTTGGATCGATTACTGGTACCATCGTTTCAGCGATTGTTTTAGGAATTTTAAATATGCTCCTTCAGGATGTAGCAAGCGTACGTATGATTATCTACGCTTTGGCTCTTGTATTGGTCATGATTTTCAGACCAGGTGGACTTCTTGGGACATGGGAATTGAGTCTATCACGTTTCTTTAAAAAATCGAAGAAGGAGGGACAAAACTAATGGCATTACTTGAAGTTAAACAGTTAACCAAACATTTTGGCGGTCTAACAGCTGTTGGAGATGTCACTCTTGAATTGAACGAGGGAGAATTGGTTGGTCTGATTGGACCAAACGGAGCTGGTAAAACAACCCTTTTCAATCTCTTGACCGGTGTTTATGAACCAAGCGAAGGTACTGTGACATTAGATGGGCACCTCCTCAATGGGAAAACTCCCTATAAGATTGCTTCACTTGGACTCAGCCGTACTTTCCAAAATATTCGTTTGTTCAAGGACTTGACAGTTTTGGAAAATGTTTTGATTGCATTTAGTAATCATCATAAACAACATGTCCTTGCGAGCTTTCTACGTCTACCAGCTTTTTATAAGAATGAGGAAGAATTAAAAAGCAAAGCTTTGGACTTGCTGAAGATTTTTGATTTGGATAGTGACGCAGATACTCTTGCTAAGAATCTGGCCTATGGTCAACAACGCCGATTAGAAATCGTTCGTGCTCTGGCAACTGAACCTAAGATCCTCTTTTTGGATGAACCTGCAGCTGGGATGAATCCTCAAGAAACAGCTGAATTGACAGAATTGATCCGTCGTATCAAAGATGAATTTAAAATTACTATCATGCTCATCGAACACGACATGAATTTGGTTATGGAAGTCACTGAGCGTATCTATGTTCTTGAATATGGTCGCCTGATTGCTCAGGGAACTCCTGACGAAATTAAGACGAATAAACGTGTTATCGAAGCTTATCTAGGAGGTGAAGCCTAATGTCTATGTTAAAAGTTGAAAACCTCTCTGTGCATTACGGTATGATCCAAGCAGTTCGTGATGTAAGTTTCGAGGTTAATGAAGGTGAGGTTGTTTCCTTGATTGGTGCCAATGGTGCTGGTAAAACAACCATTCTTCGTACCCTTTCAGGTTTGGTTCGTCCAAGTGCTGGTAAAATTCAGTTTTTAGGAAAAGAAATTCAAAAGTTACCAGCTCAAAAAATTGTTGCAGGTGGCCTTTCACAAGTTCCTGAGGGACGCCATGTTTTCCCTGGCTTGACTGTTATGGAAAACTTGGAAATGGGAGCCTTTTTAAAGAAAAATCGTGAAGAAAATCAAGCCAACTTGAAAAAAGTCTTTTCACGTTTCCCTCGTCTGGAAGAACGCAAAAACCAAGATGCGGCAACTCTTTCAGGCGGTGAACAGCAGATGCTGGCTATGGGACGCGCTCTCATGTCTACACCTAAGCTCCTCCTCTTGGATGAGCCGTCAATGGGACTTGCCCCTATCTTTATACAAGAAATTTTTGATATCATTCAAGATATTCAGAAGCAAGGAACAACAGTTCTTCTAATTGAACAGAACGCTAACAAGGCCCTCGCTATCTCTGACCGTGGTTATGTCCTTGAAACAGGAAAGATTGTCCTATCAGGAACAGGAAGAGAACTCGCCTCATCAGAAGAAGTCAGAAAAGCATATCTAGGTGGCTAAAACAATCCAGTGGATTGTTTTAGTCGGCGGATAAGGATTGCAACCAAGCGAAACCTAATACGACTACTTATCAAAAATATAAAATATTTCAGGGCTCCAGAATAAGGAGCTCTTTTATGTATATGTTTTTCAGGAAAGGGAAGAAGGTCTTATTTTTACTCATTGTTTCCCTATTTGAATTGACAGTCCTTTTTGTTCATATTATAATATGGGTAAGTGGAAATTGAACAGGAGGACTGAGAGATGGTAACAGAAAAACAATTTAAACTTTTGCGTTTTATGTTGACACATAAAGAAAATACATTTACTCAGAGACAGTTAGCTGAAGAGTTAGACCTATCTTTAGGAACAATTAACACATTGTTGAAAAAACTGAAAGAAGAGAAGTGGATTGATGAGGAGCTTCACTTAACAGAACTAGGCCAGAAAGTTTTAGAACCCTATCGAGTAGAAAATGCTATTATAATGGCTGCTGGCATGAGTAGCCGTTTTGCTCCTTTGTCTTATGAAATTCCTAAAGGATTGCTTCAAGTTAAGGGGGAACGCTTAATAGAGAGGGAAATCAGACAACTGCAAGAAGCAGGAATAGAAGACATAATCGTTATCGTAGGGTATCTTCAAGAAAAAATGTTCTATCTTGCAGAGAAGTTTGGCGTAAAAATTGTAGTGAATAATGATTACTACAAATACAATAACTGTTCATCTCTTATGTTGGTTAAAAATCAACTTTCCAACACTTATATTTGTTCATCAGATAATTATTTTGTGGAAAATCCGTTTGAGCAATATATTTATAGAGGTTACTACTCGACCATATTTGCAGAAGGTCAAACGGACGAATATTGTGCTATAGAAGATTCGAATCACACGATCATTGATATTCAGATTGGTGGGGAAAATACTTGGGCCATGGTGGGGCACGTTTATTTCGACCGTGCATTTAGCGAGAAATTCAAGGAAATTTTAGAAACCGAGTTTAAGCACGAACCTTATCGTGAACAGCTTTGGGAGGATTACTATAGTCGCCATGTCAAGGAACTCCTTTTAGAAGCTCGCCACTATTCAGCGGATATTGTTAAAGAATTTGATTCACTAGATGAACTTCGTCAATTTGATGAACGTTATTTGGTAAATGCAGATTCGGCCATTATTGATAATATCTGCAAGACATTAAAGTGTGTGGCTTCAGATATTGCCAATATTAAACCCCTAAAAGACGGTTTGACCAACACTTCGTTTTCATTTGACTGTCTAGGGAAAAAATATGTTTACCGACATCCGGGCAGGGGAACTGAAAATTATATCGATCGAGCTAGTGAAGCAGCTTCTATGGAAATTGCCGCAAAATTAAAGATTGACCGTACCTTTGTAGCTATGAACAAGGATGAGGGCTGGAAAATTTCAGAATTTATTCCCAATGCTAAGCAACTTGACTATGAAAATTGGGATGATGTGACAAAAGCAATGGACCTCTTGAGACGGTTGCACCAATCTGGAGAAAAAACGGGACATTCCTTTGACCAATTTGAGGGAATTGATGATTTTAGAGAAAAATTGAAGGCTAGAAATCGATTTGAGTTTGATGGTCTCGAGGAATTGGATGAAACTGTTTCAATTCTCAAAAACTATTTACAGAATGATCCGAAACAGGTTGTCCTTTGTCATGGCGATTCCTATAGTCCTAATTTTTTGTTGAATGAAGCAGGTGAAATGAGCTTGATTGATTGGGAATATTCTGGAATGGGAGAGCCAGCAGGAGATTTGGGAACCTTTATCGCGTGTTCCAATTATACCTTAGAGGACGCAGAAAAAGTACTTGAAATCTATCTACAAGAAGTAGCAGATAAGAAAACCAAACGTCACTACTTGGCTTATGTAGCAGTGACCTCATATTATTGGTTCTTATGGGCTTTGTTCCAGGAGAGTGTTGGAAAACCAGTTGGTGAGTTTCTCTACATCTGGTATCGTTATACTAAACAATATGGACAACTAGCTCTTGATTTGTATAGGGAGGAAAACTAAGATGAAAACGACATCCGAAATTGAAGAATTGGTAGCAACTGAAACAAAGAGAAGATTGGAAGAAATGGAGTCACCAAACTACGAGTTTGTTCAACCTTTCCTAAAAAGTGATTTCATTTTAATCATCTCCATAGTCCTAATCAACCTTATTTTGATTATCTTAGCAATGACGGGAGGAATTCAATAACATGTCTAAAATGAATGACTATATCCAACAAGAAACCATAACAGGAATTGTTCCCATGACCAATAAGGATCGTCAGTATTCTTTTTGGGATCTTTTTCTATCGACAAGTGGTTTTGCCATTGCTACTTGGTGTTATACCCAAGGGGCTTATGTAGCTCAATATTTGACCTTTAATCAAATGTTGATAAATATTTTTAGCTTTAACATTATCTGGGTCTTTATTGAATGTCTCCCTATTTTGTTTGCGGTTAAGTATGGAATTGATTTGTGGATTTGGTTGAGAGCTGTTCTAGGAAAAAGAGGTGTAGCCCTGTTATCAACCATTATTAGCTTGGCTAACTTTGGATGGTATGCTGTTGCGGCCAATCTTTTTGCCAGTTCCATGATTCATTTGGCAAATAATTTTGGTCTTGGTTTGGACAAGGGAGTATGGGCGCCTATTCTTGGTACCCTCTGTGTTCTGCTTGGAACTCTCATTGCTCTTGGAGGTCCAGAAGTGATTAAATGGACCAATCGCTTTTTGGTTATCGCCTTATTGATTGTCGGTCTGATTATCGTTGGAATCTGCTTTGTCGCCGTTCCTATAACGGATATTATGAATATCCAACCAGCCACTCAAGGAGATTTGACGCCATTAGAACGCTTCATGCTCTCTGGAGAAGGAAATGTTGCCTTTGCCTTTTCTTGGTCTACACAGGCATTGGTTTTACCGCGTTTAGCAAAATCAGAACGTAGTGGTTATTGGGCTACAGCCTTATCATACGGAGTTGTGGCTCCATTCTTCGTTGCAACAGGTGGAGTGATGGCACTAGCCATGTTTGTCAAAACAGGTGTTTATGAAAGTGATCCAACAACCATGCTATCAACTCTAAGCACCCCAGCCTTTGCACTCTTAAGTTTACTACTAGTAGCCTTTGCCAATATTGGAACCCAGGGGACAGGATCGTATGTGAACTGTATGATTGTAAAAAGTGGGATGCCCAAAGTAAGCTATAAACTAATGGTTTGGATTGCCATGGTTTACGTGAGTCTACTCACTATCTGGGGAGGAGTAGAAGAGTATTTCGGATCCTTCATCTCCCTAGCCGCCTATATTCAGGGACCAATTATTGGTATGATTGTTGTTGACTATTTTATCTTAAGAAAACGAAAACTCGACTTGCGTTCAGCCTATTTCCTTGAAGGGCATGACGCATACGAATTTACTAAAGGATTTAACTTAGTTGGCTTGTCTTGCGTATTTATCTCCTTATTGGTAGCGGTACTTTTTGTCTACAACCCTGTAACTGCACAGATTCAAAGTCCAATCTTTTTAATCACAACTGGTAGCGGATTTACTGCGCTATTCGGTGGTTTATTATACTGGTTAGCTAGTCTTAGCCCTCTGAAACGTTATATGATAAAAGATCGAGACACTATTACGATTTAAGAAGAGAGGGGACTACAGTTCCCTCTTAATTTATACTGGCATTTTATGCAAACTTCTCAGATTATTCAAAATCTTGAAAAAGAGATGAAAGCGTTTGATAGATTTTCTAAGAAAGTGTATAATAGAAGTAGCAATATAGAAGGAGAAGTCTCATGGCAGTTAAAGATTTCATGACCCGTAAGGTAGTTTATATCAGTCCAGATACGACTGTAGCGCACGCAGCAGATTTGATGCGCGAGCAAGGTTTGCACCGTTTACCTGTTATCGAAAACGATCAATTAGTCGGATTGGTAACAGAAGGAACCATTGCGGAAGCCAGCCCATCTAAAGCAACCAGTCTCTCTATCTATGAGATGAATTATCTTCTGAATAAAACCAAAGTAAAAGACGTCATGATTCGGGATGTTGTGACAGTTTCTGGATACGCAAGCCTAGAGGACGCGACCTACCTGATGTTGAAAAATAAAATTGGGATATTACCAGTCGTAGACAATCATCAGGTCTACGGCGTCATTACAGATCGCGATGTTTTTCGGGCATTCTTGGAAATTGCCGGATACGGAGAAGAGGGAATTCGTGTTCGTTTTATTACAGAAAATGAAGTCGGTGTACTGGGGAAAATTGTAGCTCTAATCGTAGAAGAAAATCTAAATATCTCGCACACAGTTAACATTCCACGTAAGGATGGGAAGGTCGTCATCGAAGTTCAAATTGATGGAAAAATCGATTTGACTTCATTAAAGGATAAGTTTGAAAAAGAAGGGATTCAAGTGGAGGAAATCACTCAGACCTCTGCCAAAGTCCTTTAAACCAGAGGCTTTCGGGCCTCTTTTCTTCTGCCACAAAAGCGATGAAAAGCAAAATATGGAAAGAAATAAGAGATTATGGTATAATAAAACGATATGAAAAGGAGTATCTATGGACATTTCAGAAATTCGTCAAAAAATTGACGCAAATCGTGAAAAATTAGCTTCTTTCAGGGGGTCTCTTTGACCTCGAAGGCTTAGAGGAAGAGATTGCCATCTTGGAGAACAAGATGACAGAACCTGATTTTTGGAACGATAATATCGCGGCCCAAAAAACGTCGCAAGAATTAAATGAATTAAAAAACACCTACAACACCTTCCGTAAAATGGAAGAGTTGCAGGATGAAGTTGAGATTTTATTGGACTTTTTAGCAGAAGACGAGTCAGTCCATGATGAACTGGTCGAGCAGCTAACCGAGTTGGATAAGATGATGACCAACTACGAGATGACCCTTCTCTTGTCAGAACCTTATGACCATAATAATGCCATCTTGGAAATTCATCCAGGATCTGGTGGTACTGAGGCTCAGGACTGGGGTGATATGTTGCTTCGCATGTACACTCGTTATGGAAATGCAAAAGGCTTTAAAGTAGAAGTCTTGGATTACCAGGCAGGTGATGAAGCAGGTATCAAGTCTGTGACCTTGTCTTTTGAAGGTCCCAATGCATACGGACTACTTAAATCAGAAATGGGTGTTCACCGTTTGGTCCGTATTTCACCATTTGACTCTGCCAAACGTCGCCATACTTCATTTACATCCGTAGAGGTTATGCCTGAACTGGATGATACTATCAAAGTGGAGATTCGTGAAGATGATATCAAAATGGATACCTTCCGTTCAGGTGGTGCTGGTGGACAAAACGTCAATAAAGTTTCAACAGGTGTGCGTTTGACACATATTCCTACAGGAACTGTCGTCCAATCAACGGTCGATCGTACCCAGTATGGAAATAGAGATCGTGCCATGAAGATGTTGCAGGCTAAGCTCTATCAGATGGAGCAAGAAAAGAAAGCTGCGGAAGTTGATTCCCTCAAAGGTGAGAAAAAAGAAATCACATGGGGAAGCCAAATCCGTTCATATGTTTTCACACCTTATACTATGGTAAAAGATCACCGTACAAGCTTTGAAGTTTCCCAAGTAGATAAGGTCATGGATGGAGACCTTGATGGTTTCATCGATGCCTACCTCAAGTGGCGAATTAGCTAAGAAAGAAAGGAACTCATATGTCAATCATTGAAATGAGAGATGTTGTCAAAAAGTATGACAATGGAACGACTGCCCTGCGAGGTGTCTCTGTCACCATTGAACCAGGAGAGTTTGCCTATATCGTAGGACCTTCTGGGGCAGGTAAGTCAACCTTTATTCGAGCTTTATACCGAGAAGTAAAGATCGAAAAAGGAAGCCTAACAGTTGCAGGCTTTAATTTAGTCAAAATTAAGAAGAAAGATATCCCGCTTCTACGTCGTAGTGTTGGGGTGGTCTTTCAAGATTACAAACTCTTGCCAAAGAAAACGGTTTATGAGAATATTGCCTACGCAATGGAGGTTATCGGAGAGAATCGCCGTAACATCAAAAAACGTGTTATGGAAGTGTTGGATCTAGTAGGTTTAAAACACAAGGTTCGTTCTTTCCCGAATGAACTCTCAGGTGGAGAACAGCAACGGATTGCGATTGCCCGTGCGATTGTCAACAATCCTAAAGTATTGATTGCGGATGAACCAACAGGAAACTTGGACCCAGATAATTCGTGGGAAATTATGAATCTGTTGGAACGCATCAATCTTCAAGGTACAACTGTTTTGATGGCGACCCACAACAGCCAAATCGTAAATACCTTGCGCCACCGTGTCATTGCCATTGAAAACGGCCGTGTCGTTCGTGACGAAGCTAAAGGAGAATATGGATACGATGATTAGTAGATTTTTTCGCCATTTATTTGAATCATTAAAGAGTTTAAAACGAAATGGCTGGATGACAGTAGCAGCAGTAAGTTCGGTTATGATTACCTTGACACTCGTTGCCCTGTTTGCATCTGTAATTTTTAATACAGCAAAGCTGGCTACCGATATTGAAAACAACGTTCGTGTTATGGTCTACATTCGTAAGGATGTAGCGGATAACAGTGAGACGATTGAAAAAGAAGGTCAGACAGTTACCAATAATGACTACCACAAGGTCTATGATGCTTTGAAAGCTATGCCTGCTGTTAAAAGTGTTACCTTCTCAAGTAAAGAAGAACAATACGAGAAACTGACGGAAACAATGGGTGACGATTGGAAAGTCTTTGAAGGGGATGCAAATCCTCTCTATGATGCCTATATCGTCGATACAAATTCTCCAAGTGATGTTAAAACAGTAGCTGAAGAAGCGAAGAAAATTGAGGGAGTATCGGAGGTTCAAGATGGTGGAGCCAACACTCAACGACTTTTCGAACTGGCTTCCTTTATCCGTGTTTGGGGATTGGTTATTGCAGGACTCTTGATTTTTATCGCAGTCTTCCTCATTTCCAATACCATCCGTATTACCATTATTTCACGTAGTCGTGAGATTCAGATCATGCGTCTTGTTGGAGCGAGAAATGGTTATATCCGTGGCCCATTCTTGCTAGAAGGTGCTTTTATTGGCTTGCTTGGCGCAGCGATTCCCTCAGTTCTTGTATTCTTTGTTTACAATATCGTTTATCAATCGGTCAATAAATCCTTGGTAGGTCAAAACTTATCAATGATTACGCCAGATGTGTTTGTCCCTTTGATGACAGTTTTACTATTTGTAATCGGAATTTTCATTGGTTCAATTGGTTCAGGAATTTCGATGCGTCGATTCTTGAAAATCTAATTGGATATAAATGCAAATTGCAGAACAAATCAGAAAAATAATCCATTTTTAAAAGAGAAGTTTTCGTAAACTTCTCTTTTTCCTTCTAAAAATTAAAAAAAGTAGACAATTTTTTTATAAAAGCCTTTACAAAAAAAAATAAAGTGGTATAATTGAATTATAAATAAGTGCAAACGTTTTCGTAAAACGTTTGCCTAAAAAATATAAAGGAGATTTGAATGATGAAAGATACATTCAAAAATGTCTTGTCTTTCGAATTTTGGCAAAAATTCGGTAAGGCATTGATGGTGGTTATCGCTGTTATGCCAGCGGCTGGATTGATGATTTCAATCGGTAAGTCGCTTGCATTGATTGACCCAAATCTTGCCCCACTTGTTATTACAGGTGGAATTCTTGAGCAAATCGGTTGGGGAGTTATCGGTAACCTTCATATTTTGTTTGCTCTTGCTATCGGTGGTAGCTGGGCTAAAGAACGTGCAGGCGGTGCATTTGCAGCAGGACTTGCCTTTATCTTAATCAACCGTATCACTGGTACTATCTTTGGAGTTACAAGTGATATGCTGAAAAACCCTGAGGCTATGGTCACTACCCTCTTTGGAGGCTCAATCAAAGTTTCTGATTACTTCATCAGTGTTCTTGAAGCACCAGCATTGAACATGGGTGTTTTTGTAGGGATTATCTCTGGTTTTGTAGGGGCAACTGCCTTTAACAAATACTACAACTACCGTAAACTTCCTGATGCGCTTTCATTCTTCAATGGGAAACGCTTCGTACCATTCGTTGTCATCCTTCGTTCAGCTATTGCAGCAATTGTACTTGCAGCTTTCTGGCCAGTTGTTCAAACAGGTATCAACAACTTTGGTATCTGGATTGCCAATTCACAAGAAACAGCACCTGTTCTTGCACCATTCTTGTATGGTACTTTGGAACGTTTGCTCTTGCCATTTGGTCTTCACCACATGTTGACTATCCCAATGAACTATACAGCTCTTGGTGGTACTTATGACATTTTAACTGGTGCAGCTAAAGGTACTCAAGTATTCGGTCAAGACCCACTATGGCTTGCATGGGTAACAGACCTTGTAAACCTTAAAGGTACTGATGCTAGTCAATACCAACACTTGTTAGATACTGTTCACCCAGCTCGTTTCAAAGTTGGTCAAATGATCGGTTCATTCGGTATCTTGATGGGTGTCATCGTTGCTATCTACCGCAATGTTGAAGCAGACAAGAAACACCAATACAAAGGAATGATGATTGCAACAGCTCTTGCAACTTTCTTGACAGGGGTTACTGAACCAATCGAATACATGTTCATGTTTGTTGCAACACCTCTTTATCTTGTATATTCTGTTGTTCAAGGTGCTGCCTTCGCTATGGCTGATATTGTTCACCTTCGTGTGCACTCATTCGGTTCAATTGAATTCTTGACTCGTACTCCGCTAGCTATCAACGCTGGTCTTGGTATGGATATCATTAACTTTATCTGGGTAACTGTCCTCTTTGCAGTCATCATGTACTTCATTGCCAACTTCATGATTAAGAAATTCAACTATGCAACTCCAGGACGTAACGGAAACTATGAAACTGCTGAAGGAGCATCAGAAGATGCAACTCCAGGAGAAACAAAAGTTGCAGCAGCTTCTCAAGCTGTAAATATCATTAACCTTCTTGGTGGTCGTGCAAACATCGTAGATGTAGATGCATGTATGACTCGTCTTCGTGTAACTGTTAAGGATGCAGATCGTGTTGGTACTGAGGAACAATGGAAAGCAGAAGGCGCTATGGGTCTTGTCATGAAAGGACAAGGTGTCCAAGCTATCTACGGACCAAAAGCTGACGTATTGAAATCTGATATCCAAGATATCCTTGACTCAGGTGAAGTAATTCCTGAAACTCTTCCAAGCCAAATGACAGAAGCTCAAAAAAATACTGTACATTTTAAAGGTGTAACTGAGGAAGTTTACTCAGTAGCTGACGGTCAAGTTATTGCCTTGGAACAAGTGAAAGATCCAGTCTTTGCTCAAAAAATGATGGGTGATGGTTTTGCAGTAGAACCAGCAAATGGAAACATTGTATCTCCAGTTACAGGTACTGTATCAAGTATCTTCCCAACAAAACATGCTCTTGGTCTTGTGACTGAATCAGGTCTTGAAGTACTTGTTCATATTGGTTTGGATACTGTAAGTCTTGAAGGAAAACCATTTACTGTTCACGTTTCTGAAGGACAAAAGGTTGCAGCAGGTGATCTTCTTGTGACAGCTGACTTGGATGCTATCCGTGCAGCAGGTCGTGAAACATCAACAGTGGTTGTCTTTACAAATGGTGATGCTATCAAGTCAGTTAAATTAGAACAAACAGGTTCTCTTGCAGCTAAAACAGCAGTTGCTAAAGTAGAATTGTAATATACTCGAGGTTGGAAGCTGTTTTCCAACCTCTTGTTTTAGGAGAAAAGCATGAAATTTTTAACACTCAATACTCATAGTTGGATGGAAAAAGAAGCAGAGGAAAAATTCCAGCTCTTGCTCCAAGATATTCTTGACAAAGATTATGATTTGATTTGTTTTCAAGAAATCAATCAAGAAATGACTTCGCCGGAGGTAGAGGTTAACAATCACTATCAAGCTTTGCCATCAGCAGAACCTATTCATCAGGATCACTATGTACGGCTCCTGGTTGAAAAATTGGCTGAGAAAGGGAAAAACTACTACTGGACTTGGGCTTACAATCATATCGGCTATGACCGCTACCATGAAGGTGTAGCCATCTTATCCAAAACACCGATTAAGGCGCGTGAAATTTTAGTGTCAGATGTAGATGATCCAACGGACTACCATACTCGCCGTGTTGCCTTGGCTGAGACAGAGGTTGAAGGCAAGGAACTTGCTCTTGCAAGCGTCCATCTCTCTTGGTGGGATAAAGGTTTCCAAGAAGAATGGGCACGATTTGAGGCTGTATTAAAAGAGTTGAACAAACCTCTGATTTTAGCAGGTGATTTTAATAATCCAGCTGGTCAGGAAGGCTATCAAGCGATTTTAGCTAGTCCATTAGGATTACAAGACGCGTTTGAAGTTGCGAAAGAAAGAAGTGGTAGCTATACCGTTCCACCAGAAATTGATGGCTGGAAAGGCAATACCGAGCCGCTACGAATCGACTATGTCTTTACGACAAAAGACTTAGAAGTAGAAAGTTTGCATGTAGTTTTTGATGGAAAAAATAGTCCACAAGTCAGTGACCACTATGGTTTGAATGCTATTTTAAACTGGAAATAAAAATGAAAGGAAGTAATTCCTTTCATTTTTTGATTCTCGAACTGGACTACTGAAAATGTTCAAAATATGGTATAATGGTTAGATGAATAGAATCGAGGATAATATGTCATTTACGAAATTTCAGTTTAAAAACTATATAGAAAAGGCATTGGAGGAGTTGAAGTTTACGACTCCTACCGAAGTTCAGGAAAAGTTGATTCCTATTGTCTTGGCAGGTCGTGACTTGGTCGGTGAGTCAAAAACAGGTTCAGGAAAGACTCATACTTTCTTATTACCCATTTTTCAGCAATTAGATGAAACTAGCGATAGTGTTCAAGCGGTCATTACTGCACCAAGTCGTGAGTTGGCCACTCAAATATACCAAGCAGCCCGTCAAATCGCAGCCCACTCAGATGTCGAAGTTCGTGTGGTTAATTATGTAGGTGGTACGGATAAGGCGCGTCAGATTGAAAAACTTGCCAGCAACCAACCACATATCGTTATTGGAACGCCAGGTCGCATCTATGACTTGGTCAAATCTGGTGATTTAGCCATTCATAAGGCCAAGACATTTGTAGTTGATGAAGCCGATATGACCTTGGATATGGGATTCTTGGAAACCGTTGATAAGATTGCAGGAAGCCTGCCAAAAGACTTGCAATTCATGGTTTTTTCAGCGACGATTCCACAAAAATTGCAACCGTTCTTGAAAAAATACTTGTCAAATCCTGTTATGGAGAAAATCAAAACAAAAACAGTCATCTCTGATACGATTGATAACTGGTTGATTTCAACCAAGGGACGAGATAAGAATGCTCAGATTTACCAACTGACTCAGTTGATGCAACCTTATTTGGCAATGATCTTTGTTAACACAAAAACGCGTGCTGATGAATTGCATGCCTACTTGACTGCCCAAGGATTGAAGGTAGCAAAGATTCATGGAGATATCGCCCCTCGTGAACGCAAGCGAATCATGAATCAGGTGAAAAACCTTGATTTTGAGTACATTGTTGCAACGGACTTGGCAGCGCGTGGAATTGACATTGAAGGTGTCAGCCATGTTATCAATGATGCCATTCCGCAAGACTTGTCCTTCTTTGTTCACCGTGTTGGACGTACTGGACGCAATGGTCTTCCTGGTACAGCTATTACCCTTTACCAGCCTAGTGATGACTCGGATATCCGTGAGTTGGAGAAATTAGGGATCAAGTTTACTCCTAAGATGGTCAAAGACGGAGAGTTTCAAGATACCTATGACCGTGATCGTCGTGCCAATCGTGAAAAGAAGCAGGATAAGCTTGATATCGAAATGATTGGCTTGGTTAAAAAGAAAAAGAAAAAAGTCAAACCTGGCTATAAGAAGAAGATTCAATGGGCGGTGGATGAAAAACGTCGCAAAACCAAGCGTGCTGAAAATCGCGCACGTGGCCGTGCAGAGCGGAAAGCCAAACGCCAAACATTTTAAGAACAAAATTGGAGCTGAATGGCTCCTTTTTGTAACTTTGTTTTATAAATTATCGAAAAGAATGCAAAAATGAGTAAAAAGTGGTATAATGATAAGGTTATATAGTCCCGATAAGATGGTAGGTATTCATTACTAGTAGTTTTCCTATCAGTACTTTGTAACTCTATAACAATATTTTTTAAGGGGGGACATTTTTATGTCAGAACGTAAATTATTCACGTCTGAATCTGTATCTGAGGGGCATCCGGATAAGATTGCAGACCAAATTTCAGATGCGATTTTGGATGCTATTTTAGCTAAAGATCCAGATGCGCACGTTGCTGCCGAGACAGCTGTATACACAGGTTCGGTCCATGTTTTTGGTGAAATTTCTACACATGCTTATGTGGATATTAACCGTGTGGTTCGTGATACCATTGCAGAGATTGGTTATACCAATACAGAATATGGTTTTTCTGCGGAGACGGTGGGAGTTCATCCGTCACTTGTTGAGCAGTCACCAGATATCGCCCAAGGTGTTAACGAAGCCTTGGAGGTTCGTGGGAATGCAGATCAAGATCCACTGGACTTGATTGGTGCTGGGGACCAAGGTCTTATGTTTGGATTTGCGGTGGATGAGACAGAAGAACTCATGCCATTACCAATCTCACTTAGCCACAAGTTGGTTCGTCGTTTGGCAGAACTTCGTAAGTCTGGTGAAATCAGCTATCTCCGTCCAGATGCTAAATCACAAGTTACAGTTGAGTATGATGAAAATGACCGTCCAATACGTGTGGATACAGTCGTTATTTCAACTCAGCACGACCCAGAAGTTAGCAATGAACAAATTCACAATGATGTGATCAGCAAAGTTATCAAGGAAGTTATTCCAGCTTCTTACTTGGATGAGCAAACCAAATTCTTCATCAATCCAACTGGTCGCTTTGTAATCGGTGGACCTCAAGGAGACTCCGGTTTGACTGGTCGTAAGATTATCGTGGATACCTATGGTGGCTACTCTCGTCACGGTGGTGGTGCCTTCTCTGGTAAGGATGCGACGAAGGTGGACCGTTCTGCGTCATATGCGGCTCGCTACATTGCCAAGAATATCGTTGCTGCAGGTTTGGCTAAGAAGGCAGAAGTACAATTGGCCTATGCTATCGGGGTGGCGCAGCCTGTTTCTGTTCGTATCGATACTTTTGGTACAGGAACAGTAGCTGAAAGCAAGCTTGAAAAAGCAGCGCGTCAAATCTTTGACCTTCGCCCTGCAGGAATTATTCAAATGCTGGATCTTAAACGTCCAATTTACCGTCAAACAGCGGCTTATGGACACATGGGACGTACAGATATTGACCTTCCATGGGAACGTCTGGATAAGGTAGATGCATTAAAAGAAGCTGTGAAATAAAATTAAAAGATTGGTAGCTGTGAACTACCAATCTTTTTTGCAAAAGAAAACCAGCTTTTGGCTGGTCTTCTTATTTTATAGGGATTGAAATCTCAATCAATTTATCTGAATAAAGTGTCTTGATATTGGCTTCATCAATGCTTCCTTTATCGATTTTACGTTTCAAGAAGAAGTCTTGGATGGTTTCGATTTCAGGTTCACGAATAGCACGGTGTTTGTTGGAAATGAGGATTTCATAGTGAAGCGGGGCTTGCGTGAAAACTACATCTGTGTTTCCAGCAGAATAGACCTCGACAAGAGTTGCGTCTGTGCTTTCTAATTGGCTTTTAACAAGTTGCGAGTGTGAGTTTGTCGTATTGATAAGCTTCATAACAGTTCCTCCGATTTTCTAACTCTATTATAGCACTTTTTGGATAAAATCGTGTATTTTAGTCAATTCCATGCTGGATTTTCCAAGCTTCTATTCCCCATTTATGGCTACCACGTTTGAGTTTTTCAATTGCCTCATTAATAGGAAACCAAGCAATATGATTAAAATCTTCCAATGGTTTTTGTACTTCTTGGAAAGAAATAGCTTCATATAGATAAGCTGGATTGTAGTAGTAGGTATCACGGTGGCGAGAGTAGAAATACTCATCAGCTTGTCCATAATAGGTTCCAATCTCAGCTGTAAAGCCAAGTTCTTCGATTAGTTCTCTTTTTAGTGCTTCTTGATGATCTTCGCCTGCTTCAATTTCTCCACCTGGCAAGAACAAAGCACCATTGGGAGCTTGAACTAAGACAATTTGTTTTTTCTCCGCATCCGGAATAACTGCGTACACACCATAGCGGGGCTGGTAGGTCACATTCTCTTTTTTATCACCAAAAGTTGGGTTTGCCATTGCATTTTCCTCATTCTCTAGTATCTTTATTATTATCATAATGGACGAGGCGCTAGCTGTCAAGAATAAACCAACGAACTGATGCAGAAAAAGCTACTTTGTCTTGATCAATACTTGTCTCGTTAAACTTTCCAACCCTAGCTCTTTAACTGGTATAATAAAAGAGAGGTGATTTTATGGCAGAATCAAGACTATTTCGTATCCTATATCTACTTTTAGAAAAAGGCAGTACAACAGCTCCTGAATTAGCCCGATTATTTGAAGTATCTGTACGAACGATTTATCGTGATATTGAGCGGTTGAGTATGGCAGGGATTCCCCTTTATTCGATACCTGGAAAGACGGGCGGAATCTTTTTAATGAAGGACTTTGTTCTGGATCGTACTCTCGTGTCGGAGGATGAAAAATTAGAACTTCTATCAGCTTTGCAAGGAATTCAAGCCCTGACAAATGACAGGCAAGATCTGTTACTTGAAAAGTTGGAATCTATTTTTCAAGTTTCTACCAGCCCTTGGATAGAAGTAGACTTGACTGACTGGAGGAAGCGAGAAGGTCAAAAAGAATTATTTGATAACATCAAACATGCTATTCTAGAGAAAAGGCAACTGGTGATTACTTATCTAGGTGGGTGTGGTCAGAAAACGATTCGTACAGTCGAGCCCTTTAGACTCGTATTTAAAAAGAGAGATTGGTACCTTCATGCCTACTGTTGTTTGAAGGAAGAGTGGCGTTTTTTCAAATTGTCTAGAATTAGGAATTATCACCTAACAACTGAAACTGTGAAGCAGAAAAATGTGGAGGATTGGGTTGATGGTTCAGATCAAGTGGCACATCAAATCGAAGTTTCCTTGAAGTTTAGTCCCAAGCTTGCTTTCCGGGTTTATGAAGATTTTTCAGAAGATGAGATTAGCTTGGGGAAAGATGGGTGTTATTATGTCAAGACAGTCCTACCAGAGCATGAAAGTCTGTATACTTACCTCCTGTCTTATCTAGATGGGGTGGAAATACTCGCCCCCAATCATCTGAAGAGGGAATTGCTTTCTAGATTAGAAAAAATCCAAAAACTTTACAAACCTTGACAAAAGATGTCAGGGTTTTGGTGCTATACTAGAGATAGAAAGGAGAAGAACCAAATGAAATACGAATGGAGAAAAGAAGCAAAAGATCTTTATCAAGTGAAAGCTAGGCCCAGCATCCTGCAGGTATCAGGTCAATCCTATATCGTGATTGATGGTAAAGGTGATCCAAATCAAGAAGATTTTTCAGAACGTGTAGGGGCCTTATACGCCTTAGCCTATGCGATAAAGATGAAGTATAAAAAAGCTCCTCTGGATGAGGTTTACACTGATTTTACTGTCTTTCCTTTAGAAGGTGTATGGAAAAAGGAGAAGGAGGGAGAACTGGTAAAAAGTGAGCTTTCTTATAGCATTATGATTGGGCAACCCGATTTTATTACGAGAGAACTATTTGAAAAAGCTTTGGAAGAGGTCATAATCAAGAAGCCAAATATTCTCTATGAGGCTATTCGTTTTGAAATGATAGAAGAGGGCCAAAGTCTTGCTATGCTTCATATAGGACCTTTTGATACTGAAAATGAGACTTTTGCAGAGATGGAGCGTTTTTGTCAACTTCATAAGCTAAAAAGAACTTCGGAAGTCCACCGAGAAATTTATCTCAATAACCTTCATCGAACGGAGCCAAGCAAATTGAAAACAATTCTTCGCTATCAAGTTCAAGAAGAGAATTAAAAAAAGAACAGGAAATCTTGTTTCCTGTTCTTTTTATGAGATTTATTCTTCTATTTTAGAAGCAATCTCTTCTGTTTTCTCAGTTTTTTTGGCAGATTTGATTTGAATATTGCCATTGCTTGTCATGATTGCCTTGAGGGTTTTCTCACTTGGATTTTCAAGGTAGAAGTCTGTTATGGCATCCTCGATATGGTCTTGAATAGTACGGCGGAGTGGGCGTGCTCCCATTTTTGGATCATAACCTAAGTCAACCAACTTTTCCTTGACCTTGTCTGTCACATCGAGATGGATGTTGTTGCTAGAGAGGCGTTTGTTGACATCCGCTAGCATGAGTTCGACGATTTGGAGAAGGTTGTCCTTGCTGAGAGGTTTAAATTCGATGATGCCGTCAAAACGGTTCATAAACTCTGGGCTAAAGAAGTTACCGAGTTCACCGAGGACAGAGTTGGTTCGCCCTTCACGAGCTGCCCCAAAACCAACACTGGCTTCGGCCTTACCAGTACCCGCATTTGAGGTCATGATAATGATAGCATCCTTAAAACTAACTGTACGTCCTTGCCCATCAGTCAAACGACCATCGTCCAAGACTTGAAGGAACATGTGCATCACATCTGGATGGGCTTTTTCAACTTCATCGAGAAGGATGAGTGAGTAAGGATTGCGACGAACTTTTTCCGTTAATTGACCAGCTTCATCATAGCCGACATAACCTGGAGGGGCTCCGACCAATTTAGCCACACTGTGTTTTTCCATGTATTCACTCATATCAAAGCGAATCATGCTGTCAGCAGAACCAAAGAGCTCAATGGCTAGTTGTTTGGAAAGTTCTGTTTTACCGACACCAGTTGGTCCGACAAAGAGGAAGCTTCCGATTGGCCGGTTAGGAGTTCCAAGTCCGACACGATTACGACGGATGGCTTTGGCAATCTTATCGACAGCTTCATCTTGACCAATGACATGAGTTTTGAGGTCGTCTGCTAGATGGATAAGCTGAGATTGTTCTTTTTCTTTGAGTTCTCCAACAGGGATATTGGTTTTCTGCTCAATGATATGTTCAATAGTTTTCTCGCTGATGATTGGAGTATCCTGATCGATCACCTTGTTCTTTTGCATTTCCTTGTACTTGGCAATCTGATCGCGGAAATAAGCAGCCTTTTCAAAATCTTCCTCTCGTGTAGCTTGAGCCTTGAGATTCTCAGCTTCAATTAAACGCTGGTCAATTACTTTAGGATCAACAAAGTTCAGCGTCAGATTCATCTTAGAACCAGCTTCATCTAACAGGTCAATAGCCTTGTCTGGCAAGAAGCGGTCTTGGATATAGCGATTGGAAAGATTTGCAGCAGCTTCGATAGCAGCGTCTGTGTACTTGACGTGATGGTAGTCTTCGTATTTCTTTTGAACCCCTTTGAGGATGATAATGGTTTCTTCGACAGTTGGTTCATCAACTTTGACAGGCTGCATACGGCGTTCCAAAGCAGCATCTTTTTCAATGATACGGTATTCATTGAGAGTAGTAGCGCCAACCAATTGCAATTCACCACGGGCAAGGGCTGGTTTGAGGATATTTCCTGCATCCATATTGCCATCGCCAGCAGATCCAGCGCCAACAATTTCATGGATTTCATCGATAAAGAGGATGATGTCCTCGCGTTTGCGAATTTCTTCCATGAGTTTTTGCATACGTTCCTCAAATTGGCCTCGGATCCCTGTTCCTTGAACTAGGCTAACCACATCCAGACGGATGACCTGCTTGCCTTGGAGTTTATGGGGAACATCACCATCGACAATCTTCTGAGCTAGACCTTCTACAACAGCTGTTTTACCAACACCAGGTTCTCCGATAAGAACAGGATTGTTCTTGGTTCTTCGGTTGAGGATTTCGATAACTCGGATAATCTCCTCATCTCGACCGATAACAGGGTCAATATCTCCTCGACGGGCTATTTCAGTCACGTTGATACCATACTCCTCTAGGAGTCCTCTTTCTTGGCTAGGAGGAGGTGTTTGAACAGGTCCGCGGTTTTGAGGTCCATAACCACCGTTTCCTCCATATCCCCCACCAGATTGAGTTGGAGGGACGTTATTAGAAGAAGGTTTGAAATTGTTCAAGTCATTGAAAAAGTCGCCGAATGGATCAAAGTCATGATTGTTTAAGTCAGTCATTCCTTTAAAGAGGGTATTATTTGGATCTGTTTTGATAATTTTATAGCAGTTTTGACAAAGATCAATTTGCTTTTGCTGTCCATTGATATTGGTATACAGATGAATTGTTGAGTCGTTAATTTTACAGTTTTGACAGAGCATAACATCTACCTCATTTCATTCTTATACTTGGCCTAAGAAAAAGGTCAAGAATAGTCAAAGTTTTATACTCTCATTATAGCATGATTAAGGTGTAAAGCAAGTAAAAAGATTGGGAAGTGGTCGTTTTTAAAAGAAGGATTTATGGAGAATCCAGCGACATTGAAGGTAAGAAAAAATCCCATTTGCGGTGACAAAAAGGATTCTCATTTATCAGGCCTTACTGCCCGTTGTTTTTATATTAGTAAAGGAGTTCGTAGATCTCCATTGCAATCAAATCAATGCTATCAAAGGTATAAGTTTCACGAGCTTCTACATCGCGAAGGGTGAAGAGTGATCCGTTTTCTTCGTCGTGGCTGTATGCAACTTCTGCGACAACAACACCTTCACGTTCAAAATTACGTTTTAGATTTCCACCATCTTTTGTCATTGCTTCTAGGCGGTTAATGATTCTAACCAAATGTGATTCCATTTTGATTCTCCTCCATTTCTTATCGTTTCTATTTTACCATAAACAAGAGGTAGTTGACTAGAAAAAAACTGTGATTTCTCTCTATTTCTCTATTC
This sequence comes from Streptococcus oralis, assembly GCF_023109005.1. GTDB lineage: Bacteria > Bacillota > Bacilli > Lactobacillales > Streptococcaceae > Streptococcus > Streptococcus oralis_BU. The sequence continues at coordinate 63,457 of NZ_JALDTU010000009.1, forward strand.
TATCAAGTTAATTGTTAAAATTAGGGAAAAAGGATTGCATTTTAATTCAATTCATGTTATAATCATACAATCTAATACATAGAAAGTTGATTGAATATGAATTTTTCTTTTTTACCAAAGTATTTACCATATTTTAACTATGGTGCTCTGATTACCGTATTGATTTCCATCCTTGTTGTTTGCTTAGGGACCATTATAGGTGTGTTACTGGCCTTTGCTCAACGTTCACGCTTTAAACCGCTCGTTTGGTTTGCAAATGTCTATGTTTGGATCTTCCGTGGTACTCCAATGATGGTTCAAATAATGATTGCCTTTGCCCTTATGCATATCAATGCTCCGACTATTCAAGTGGGAATTTTAGGAGTTGATCTTTCTCGTTTGATTCCTGGTATTCTGATTATTTCTATGAATAGTGGAGCTTACGTTTCAGAAACTGTTCGTGCGGGGATCAATGCGGTTCCTAAAGGGCAGTTAGAGGCTGCTTACTCTCTTGGTATTCGTCCGAAAAATGCCATGCGTTATGTCATTTTGCCTCAAGCTATCAAAAATATTCTTCCAGCTCTTGGAAATGAATTTATCACCATTATCAAGGATAGTTCCCTCTTGTCTGCGATTGGGGTGATGGAGTTGTGGAATGGTGCAACGACAGTAGCAACAACAACTTATTTACCATTGACTCCCCTTTTATTTGCAGCCTTTTACTATTTGATTATGACCTCTGTTTTGACAGTGGCTTTGAAAGCATTTGAAAAACATATTGGACAAGGAGACAAGAAATAATGACAGAAACCTTGATTAGAATTGAAGAACTACATAAGTCTTTTGGGAAAAATGAAGTTTTAAAAGGAATCAATCTTGAGATTAAACGAGGAGAAGTTGTGGTCATTATCGGTCCGTCAGGGAGCGGGAAATCAACTCTCCTTCGTTCGATGAATCTCCTTGAAGAAGCAAGTAAAGGCAAGGTTATCTTTGAAGGAGTTGATATCACAGATAAGAAAAATGACCTTTTTGCCATGCGTGAAAAGATGGGCATGGTATTCCAACAATTCAACCTCTTTCCCAATATGACAGTGATGGAAAATATCACTTTATCACCAATTAAAACCAAAGGTGAAAGCAAGGAAGTTGCGGAGAAAAGAGCACAGGAACTGTTAGAAAAAGTTGGCTTGCCAGATAAGGCGACGGCTTATCCTCAAAGTTTATCAGGTGGTCAGCAACAACGGATTGCCATTGCACGTGGACTTGCTATGGAACCAGATGTTTTGCTCTTTGATGAGCCGACTTCAGCCCTAGACCCTGAGATGGTTGGAGAAGTTCTAGCTGTTATGCAAGACCTTGCCAAGTCAGGGATGACTATGGTGATTGTGACTCATGAAATGGGCTTTGCGCGTGAGGTAGCAGACCGTGTTATCTTTATGGCAGATGGGGTTGTTGTCGAAGATGGAACACCAGAAGAGATTTTCGATCAAACAAAAGAACAACGGACCAAGGAATTTTTGAGTAAGGTTTTGTAAGACCTCATTTTTAGAAGAAATGGAGTAGGTATCATGGCTTCCAGTAAAGAATATTTAAACTTTATTCTCGAACAGCTATCAGAGCTAGAGGAGATGAGTTATCGTCCAATGATGGGAGAGTATATCCTTTATTATCGTGGGAAGATTATTGGAGGAATTTATGATAATCGTTTGTTACTGAAGCCTGTGAAGGTGGTCATGGATCAACTGGGACAGACTAGGCTTGAACGTCCTTATGAAGGAGCTAAGGAGATGATTTTGATAGAAGACATTGAAGATAAATCATTTCTAATGAAATTAATTAAGGAGATGTATGAAGTCTTACCGGCTCCAAAAGTCAAAAAGAAAGCATGACAGATTTACCTAGTATAAATAGGCATAAAAGCTCGACAAGGGCTTTTTCTTATAGTTTCAGACTATAAGGTCCATTAGGCAAGAAGTGTTAGGATGGCGAGTTATTTTTTGATATAATAGAGGATATTTGATAGAAAAGAGAAGAGATATGGCTCAGATTATTGATGGGAAGGCTCTTGCGGCTAAGTTACAAGGACAGTTGGCTGAAAAGACGGCCAAACTAAAAGAAGAAACAGGTCTAGTTCCAGGATTGGTAGTGATTTTGGTGGGGGACAATCCTGCCAGCCAAGTCTACGTTCGCAATAAGGAACGGTCAGCTCTCGCTGCTGGCTTCCGTAGTGAAGTAGTGCGAGTTCCAGAGGCCATTACCCAGGCGGAATTGTTAGACTTGATTGCCAAATACAATCAAGATCCAGCTTGGCATGGGATTTTGGTTCAATTACCTTTGCCAAAACATATTGACGAAGAGGCAGTTTTATTAGCTATTGACCCCGAAAAAGATGTGGATGGTTTCCACCCGCTAAACATGGGGCGTCTCTGGTCTGGTCATCCAGTTATGATTCCTTCGACACCTGCAGGAATTATGGAAATGTTTCATGAGTATGGGATTGACTTGGAAGGTAAAAATGCGGTTGTTATCGGTCGTTCAAATATTGTTGGAAAACCGATGGCTCAGCTTCTTTTAGCTAAGAATGCGACTGTGACCTTGACCCACTCACGCACCCATCATCTTGCCAAGGTGGCTGCTAAGGCGGATATCCTTGTCGTAGCTATTGGTCGCGCCAAGTTTGTGACTGCTGACTTTGTCAAACCAGGAGCGGTTGTCATTGACGTTGGGATGAACCGAGATGAAAATGGCAAGCTTTGTGGAGATGTTGATTATGATGCTGTTGCACCACTTGCTAGTCACATCACACCTGTACCTGGTGGAGTTGGACCTATGACGATTACCATGCTAATGGAGCAAACCTATCAGGCAGCGCTTCGAACACTAAACAAGGACTAGGAAGATGAAATTCGTATTTGACCTGGATGGAACGCTATCTTTTGACTACATGACCATAGATGAGGAGATTCAGCAGGTTCTTTTAAAGGCTGAAGATTATGGGCATGAGCTTGTGTTTGCCTCAGCCCGCTCTTATCGGGATTGTTTGGGTTTATTAGGTTCTGAACTCAGTCAGCGCTTAGTCATAGGTTTGAATGGTGGCGTAGCCTATCATTTGGGGAAGGCTATCTTCGAAAGGAATCTTGATGCTAGAGTTTATCAGGCGCTAGTGGATTATTGCCAGACTTATAATCTCCCTTTCTTTGTAGATGATTGCTTTGACTATAGTGGACAGATTGTAGAGAAGATTCCATTTATTTCCAGTGTGGATCCCCTAAAGGTGGCTCGTCATCAGAAACTTGAGGACTTAGGGACTCCGATTAAGGTAGTCGTTTATATGGGTGACCATGAGGATTTGCTTGATGATCTGCTTGGTCAGCTAGAAAGACTAGGCCAGGCTCATCTCTCCTATCATGCGCATGAAAAGTGCCTTTATGTTAATCCCTTGGATACTCATAAGGCGACAACTGTTGAAAAGTTATGCGGGGAGAACTTCATCGCTTTTGGAAATGACCAAAACGATATTGAATTGTTTAAAACGTCTCTTTATTCAGTCCAGATAGGAGACTTTGCTGGCCTTACTCCATATGCAGATGACACGTTAGAGCTAAAAGGAGAACCTTCTCCAGCAGTGGCAGCTAAAATCTTACAGACCTTTGCGGAATTTAAGGGAAAATAGTGTAGAAGGAGGTTTGCCCCTCCTTTTGTAGTATAATGGAGTGAGAGGAAAAATCGATGAAAGTGATTGATCAAACTTTATTAGAAAAAGTTATTATTGAACGTTGTCGTCACAGCCATAAGGGAGATTACGGTCGCCTGCTCTTGCTGGGAGGGACCTATCCTTATGGGGGAGCTATCATCATGTCAGCCATTGCAGCTGTCAAAAGCGGGGCAGGGTTGGTGACTGTTGGCACGGATAAGGAAAATATTCCGGCTCTGCACAGTCATTTACCTGAGGCCATGGCATTTTCTCTTCAAGATCAGCAATTGTTAAAAGAGCAGTTGGAAAAGGCAGAAGTTGTCTTGCTAGGTCCGGGTTTGCGAGAGGATGCATTCGGAGAAGAACTCGTAAAACGGGTCTTTGACAGCCTTAGAAAAGACCAGATTTTGATTGCAGATGGCGGTGCTTTGGGCATCTTAGCAAAAGCTCATTTGACATTCCCATCTAGTCAGCTCATCCTAACCCCCCACCAAAAGGAATGGGAAAGACTGTCTGGTATAGTTCTTGACCATCAAAATACAGAGGCGACTGCTAGGGCTCTTTCTGCTTTTCCTCAAAGGACGATTCTAGTCGAGAAGGGTTCAGCGACTCGTATCTGGAAAGCTGGTCAGTCTGAATATTATCAGTTACAGGTTGGAGGCCCCTATCAAGCAACTGGTGGGATGGGAGATACTCTGGCTGGGATGATTGCAGGTTTTGCAGGTCAGTTTCACCAAGTCAGTCTCTATGAGAGAGTGGTGGCAGCAACTCACCTTCATTCAGCTATTGCGCAAGAACTAGCTCAAGAAAACTACCTTGTCTTGCCTACCGAAATTAGTAAAGCTCTTCCGAAAACAATGAAAAAAATATCTCAAAAAGGCAGCTAATACCTTGGTTGCCTTTTTATGTTGATGTAGCTTTGTTGATAAGGTTTTCAAATACCTCAGAACTAGCGACCAACTGCTGAACTTGCGTGAAATTCTCACTTTTAAGGTCTTGATTTTTACTCAAACTCGCAAGGAAAGCGAGATTGTTATCAAAGTTGAGGGGTGTCAAATCATGCTTTTTTTGATATAATTTTTAATGATGAATGCGAGAAATGATCGGTATGTGGTCGTTGATTTAGAGGCGACCAGCACCGGAAGCAAGGCAAAAATTATTCAAGTAGGCATTGTGGTGATTGAGAATGGTGAAATCATTGATCAGTATGCGACCGATGTCAATCCCCATGAACCCTTGGATTCTCATATCAAAGAATTAACGGGTCTGACCGATCAGCGTTTGGCTGCGGCACCAGAGTTTTCTCAGGTGGCCGGAAAAATTTTTGAATTGGTTAAGGACGGTATTTTTGTTGCGCACAATGTACAGTTTGATGCCAACCTTCTTGCAGAATTTCTCTTTTTTGAAGGATATGAATTGCGTACACCGCGGGTGGATACAGTTGAGCTTGCCCAAGTTCTATATCCTCAGTTTGAAAAGTATAACTTAGGTATCCTTTGTCAAGAGTTGGGCATTGAGCTGGAACATGCCCATACTGCCCTGTCAGATGCTCAGGCAACAGCTGAACTCTTGCTCTACATGCGTCAAAAACTATTTGAGTTACCAAAAGGGCTCTTAGAAAGCTTGCTAAAACTTGCAGACAACCTTCTCTATGAAAGTTATCTGGTGATTGAGGAGGTCTATCAGCAACAATCTCTCTTATCTTCGCCCGACTTGATGGAACTTCATGGGCTTTTCCTCAGAAAGGAAAGCAAAGCCTTAGTCCCACAAAAGTTATCCAAAGACTTTGCTAAAAACATTTCTTTATTGGGGCTGGAGGAACGTCCACAGCAGCTGGATTTTGCGGAGAAGGTTGAGCAATTATTGGAAGAACACCAAACTTCCTTTATCCAAGCCCAAACGGGACTGGGCAAGACTTATGGTTATCTCTTTCCAGCTTTGAACTCGGAGAGTGAAGCTGGAATCCTAGTGAGCGTTCCGACCAAAATTCTTCAAAATCAAATCATGCAAGAAGAAGGTCAGCGCTTAAAAGAGGTCTTCCATCTGGAAATTCATAGTCTCAAGGGGCCTCAAAATTACTTGAAACTGGATGCCTTTCACCGAGTCCTCCATCGACCGGAGTCCAATCGCCTTTTCACACGTTTTAAAATGCAACTGCTCATCTGGTTAACAGAGACAGAGACTGGTGACTTGGACGAAATCGGGCAGCTTTATCGCTACCAGCACTTTCTGCCGGAACTAGTCCACGATGGTAAGCTTTCAAAGAAAAGTTTATTTGCTACAGAGGATTTTTGGAAACGAGGGCAGGAAAAGGCCAAGACCAGTCGCGTTCTCTTGACTAATCATGCCTATCTGGTCACTCGTTTGGAAGACAATCCAGAGTTTGTCGACAACCGTTTGGTGATCTTGGATGAAGCTCAAAAAATGCTGCTAGCTCTTGAAAGTCTAGCCCAGCAGGCTTATCGCCTTGAGGATCTTGTAACTCAAATTGAAAAGTCCTTAGAGTCAGCGGAAGATTTGGTTCAGAAACGCTTGCTTGAGAGTATCGGCTTTGAATGTCGTTACTTGATGGAGCACTATCAGTCAGGTCTGAAGAATGGAAAGTGGTTGAATTCTCTCGAACAGTTGCGCCAACATTTTTCGGAGCTAGCTCTCCCAGAGTATAGAGAGATTGCAAACTTTTTCACGTCGGACCGTGAATTTTGGCTTGCTACAGCAGAAAAATCGAGCAAGGATGTCCTGATTTGTTCAAGCAAAAAAAGCCGCTTTATACTAGCAGAGTTATTGCCAGAAGATTGTAGGCTCCTAGGAGTATCAGCTACTCTTGAAATCAGCAATCGAGTTTCCCTAGCAGATTTATTGGGATTTCCAGATGCTCCGCTTGTTAGGCTTGATGTAGCAAAGCAGGAGCAACAAGAAGTCTTTCTAATTGATGACTTTCCTCTTGTGACAGAAGTTTCATCTTTTGACTATGCTAGTGAAGTGGCTTCTGTTATCCGAAGGTTACAAGCCTTTCAAGAACCCTTATTGGTCTTGTTTACTTCAAAAGAGATGTTGCTGGCAGTTTCGGACCTGCTCGACCAACCGCATCTAGCTCAGTATAAAAATGGGGAACCAAGCCAACTGAAAAAACGTTTTGAAAAAGGTGAACGCCAGATCTTGCTTGGAACAGGCAGTTTCTGGGAAGGAGTTGATTTTTCAACCCATCCTTGCGTGATTCAAGTGATTCCGAGATTGCCTTTCCAAAATCCCCAAGAGCCGTTAACCAAAAAATTAAACCAAGAACTGCGCCAAGAAGGGAAAAATCCCTTTTATGATTATCAGTTGCCGATGGCTATCATTCGGCTAAAACAAGCCCTGGGTCGTACTGTTAGACGGCCCAACCAAGGTTCGGTTGCTGTAATCTTAGACAGTCGTGTTGTCAGCAAGCGTTACGGCAAACAAATCGCCCAGACCTTGTCAAAAGAAAGGGCTGTTCAGGTTCTTTCTAGAGAACAGCTAGAGCCTGCTGTAGCTGATTTTCTCCAATCTCGTCGCAATAGAATGAAAGAAAAATCTAAGAAAGAGAAAAGGTAAAAAATATGAAACGTTCCTTCGACTCTCGAGTCGATTATAGCCTCCTCCTACCAGTGTTTTGTTTACTGGTGATTGGAGTAGTGGCCATTTATATAGCAGTTAGTCATGACTATCCCAATAATGTACTTCCAATACTAGGCCAGCAAATCGCTTGGATTTCCTTGGGCCTTGTCATTGGTTTTGTGGTCATGTTCTTCAATACCGAGTTTTTATGGAAGGTGACTCCCTATCTTTATGGTCTAGGGCTAGCTTTGATGGTTCTTCCACTTGTTTTCTACAATCCAAATCTTGTAGCGTCAACAGGTGCCAAAAACTGGGTATCGATTGGTGGAACGACACTCTTTCAGCCATCGGAGTTCATGAAGATTTCCTATATCTTGATGTTGGCTCGAGTCATCGTACAATTCACTCAAAAACACAAGGAATGGCAACGGACTATTCCCTTGGATTTCCTATTGATTGGTTGGATGATTGCCTTTACCATCCCAGTCTTGATCCTCTTAGCCCTACAAAGTGACTTAGGAACTGCCTTGGTCTTCGTAGCTATTTTTTCCGGTATGGTTCTCCTTTCAGGTGTTTCGTGGAAGATTATCATTCCTGTTTTTGCAACAGGAGTGACTGCTGTTGCAGGCTTCATGGCCATCTTTATAAGCAAGGATGGACGTGCCTTCTTGCATCAGATTGGGATGCCAACTTACCAGATCAACCGCATTTTGGCTTGGCTCAATCCCTTTGACTTTGCGCAAACAACGACTTACCAACAGGCGCAGGGACAAATTGCGATTGGAAGTGGTGGCTTGTTTGGACAAGGTTTCAATGTGTCCAATCTCCTCATTCCAGTACGCGAGAGCGATATGATTTTCACGGTGATTGCTGAGGATTTTGGCTTCATTGGTTCGGTCTTTGTAGTTGCCTTGTACTTACTTCTCATCTATCGGATGTTGAAGATTACTCTCAGGTCAAACAACCAGTTCTACACCTATATTTCGACTGGATTTATCATGATGTTGCTCTTTCATATCTTTGAAAATATCGGTGCCGTGACAGGCTTACTTCCTTTGACAGGGATTCCTCTGCCTTTCATTTCTCAAGGGGGCTCCGCAATTATTAGCAACCTCATCGGTGTCGGTCTCCTCCTATCTATGAGTTACCAGACCAACCTAGCGGAGGAGAAAAGTGGAAAAGTTCCATTCAAACGAAAGAAAGTCGTCCTAAAACAAATCAAATAAGGAGGCCACTATGGCAAAAGTAGCAGTTATCTTAGCCCAGGGTTTTGAAGAAATTGAAGCCTTGACAGTAGTTGATGTCTTGCGTCGAGCAAACATTTCATGCGATATGGTAGGATTTGAAGAGCAGGTGACAGGATCACATGGCATTCAGGTAAAAGCCGACCGTATCTTTGATGCCGATTTGTCCGACTATGACTTGGTAGTTCTTCCAGGTGGTATGCCAGGCTCAGCTCACCTACGGGATAATCAAGCCCTCATTTCACAGATTAAAGCCTTTGACCAAGCAGGAAAGAAAGTTGCAGCTATCTGTGCAGCTCCAATCGCCCTCCATCAAGCAGGTGTCCTGAAAGACAAGCACTTTACCTGTTATGACGGTGTTCAGGAAAACATCAGTGACGGAATTTACCGAAAGGAAATAGTAGTTGTGGATGGCAATCTAACAACCAGCCGAGGACCGTCAACTGCACTTGCCTTTGCCTATGAGCTGGTAGAGCAGTTGGGAGGAGATGCAGAAAGTTTACGAGTCGGCATGCTCTATCGAGATGTCTTTGGAAATTAACAGTAAGACGAGAGTTCGGCTCTCGTTTTTGCTTGGAAAAATCTAGGAAATCATCGCTTTTTTCATAAAAAAATGGTATAATGAAGGGTATGAAATATCACGACTATATATGGGATTTAGGTGGTACCCTATTGGATAATTATGAGACTTCTACAGCAGCTTTTGTAGAAACCTTAGCCCAATACGGAATAGAGCAAGAACACGACCGTGTCTACGAAGCTTTGAAGGTTTCGACAGCTTTTGCCATCGAAAAGTTTGCACCAAATATCGAGGGTTTTTTAGAGAACTACAAAGAAAATGAAGCGCGTGAGCTAGAACATCCAGTTTTGTTTGAGGGAATTCCAGAATTACTCAAAGACATTTCGGACAAGGGTGGCCGCCATTTCTTGGTTTCTCATCGAAATGACCAAGTACTAGAACTTCTTGCTAAGACCCAGATAGCGAACTACTTCACCGAGGTGGTGACTGCCAGTTCTGGCTTTAAACGGAAACCAGATCCTGAGTCCATGATTTATTTACGTGATAAATATCATATTACATCTGGTTTGGTCATTGGTGACAGAAATATTGATGTAGAAGCAGGTAAAGCTGCTGGCTTAGATGCCTATCTTTTTAATAACGTTGCGACATTGAGACAAGCAATAGACATGTAAGAAAAGGGAAAAAATGACAGAAGAAATCAAAAATCAACAGGCACAAGATTATGATGCCAGTCAAATTCAAGTTTTGGAGGGACTTGAAGCTGTTCGTATGCGTCCAGGTATGTATATTGGATCGACTTCAAAAGAAGGTCTTCACCATCTAGTATGGGAAATCGTTGATAACTCAATTGACGAAGCCCTAGCTGGATTTGCCAGTCACATCCAAGTCTTTATAGAGCCAGATAACTCCATCACCGTAGTGGATGATGGGCGTGGAATTCCTGTTGATATTCAGGAAAAGACAGGACGTCCCGCTGTTGAGACCGTCTTTACAGTTCTTCACGCTGGAGGAAAATTCGGCGGTGGCGGATACAAGGTTTCAGGTGGATTACACGGTGTAGGTTCATCAGTAGTAAACGCTCTTTCAACTCAACTAGATGTTCATGTCCATAAAAACGGTAAGATTCATTACCAAGAATACCGTCGTGGTCATGTTGTTGCTGATCTTGAGGTGGTTGGAGATACGGATAAAACGGGAACAACAGTTCACTTCACACCAGATCCAGAGATTTTTACAGAAACAACAACTTTTGACTTTGAAAAATTAAACAAACGTATTCAAGAACTAGCCTTTTTGAACCGAGGCCTTCGAATCTCCATCACAGATAAGCGTGATGGTCTCGAACAGACTAAACATTACCACTATGAGGGTGGGATTGCTAGCTACGTTGAATATATCAACGAGAACAAGGATGTGATCTTTGATACACCTATCTACACAGACGGTGAGATGGATGATATCACAGTTGAAGTAGCCATGCAGTACACAACTGGTTACCACGAAAACGTCATGAGTTTCGCCAATAACATTCACACCCATGAAGGTGGTACGCATGAGCAAGGTTTCCGTACAGCGCTGACACGTGTTATCAATGATTATGCTCGTAAGAATAAACTACTAAAAGACAATGAAGATAACCTAACAGGGGAAGATGTTCGTGAAGGTTTGACTGCAGTTATCTCTGTTAAGCATCCAAACCCGCAGTTTGAAGGACAAACCAAGACCAAACTGGGGAATAGTGAAGTAGTTAAGATTACCAACCGCCTCTTCAGCGATGCCTTCTCTGATTTCCTCATGGAAAATCCACAGATTGCCAAGCGTATCGTGGAAAAAGGGATTTTGGCTGCCAAGGCTCGTGTAGCTGCAAAGCGTGCGCGTGAAGTCACTCGCAAGAAATCTGGCTTGGAAATTTCCAATCTTCCAGGAAAACTAGCAGACTGTTCTTCTAACAACCCTGCTGAAACCGAACTCTTCATCGTCGAAGGAGACTCAGCTGGTGGATCAGCCAAATCTGGTCGTAATCGTGAATTCCAAGCTATCTTGCCAATTCGTGGTAAGATCTTGAACGTTGAAAAAGCTAGCATGGATAAAATCCTTGCCAACGAAGAAATTCGAAGTCTTTTCACAGCCATGGGAACAGGCTTTGGGGCAGAATTTGATGTCACTAAGGCTCGTTACCAAAAACTCGTTTTGATGACCGATGCCGATGTTGATGGAGCCCACATTCGAACCCTCTTACTGACCCTGATTTACCGCTACATGAAGCCAATCCTAGAAGCTGGATATGTCTACATTGCCCAACCACCAATTTATGGGGTTAAAGTTGGAAGTGAGATCAAAGAATACATTCAACCTGGCGCAGATCAAGAAATTAAACTCCAAGAAGCCTTAGCACGTCATAGTGAAGGGCGTTCAAAACCAACCATCCAACGTTATAAAGGTTTAGGAGAAATGGATGACCACCAATTGTGGGAAACAACCATGGATCCTGAACATCGCTTGATGGCGCGTGTTTCGGTAGATGATGCTGCCGAAGCAGATAAAATCTTTGATATGTTGATGGGGGATCGAGTAGAACCTCGTCGCGAATTTATCGAAGAAAACGCTGTTTACAGTACACTTGACGTCTAAAAAATGTGGGAAATAGTTCCCTTGGTTTAAAAAATATGATATAATCATTACGATTGTTTCTAGTATAAAAGGAGTTTGATATGTCTAATGGACAACTAATTTATCTAATGGTTGCGATTGCAGTCATTCTGATCTTAGCTTATGTAACAGCCATCTTTTTACGTAAGCGTAATGTAAGCAGATTAACGGCCCTTGAAGAAAGAAAAGAAGAACTCTACAACCTTCCTGTAAATGATGAGGTTGAAGCCGTTAAAAACATGCACTTGATTGGTCAAAGTCAGGTGACCTTTCGTGAATGGAATCAAAAATGGGTTGATTTATCTCTGAACTCATTTGCTGATATTGAAAATCACCTCTTTGAAGCTGAAAGCTACAACAATTCTTTCCGTTTCTTTAAGGCAACACACAAACTTGATCAAATTGAGAGCCAAATCGGCTTGATTGAAGAAGATATTGCAGCTATTCGCAATGCTCTCTCAGAACTTGAAAAACAAGAATCTAAGAATAGTGGCCGTGTCCTTCATGCCTTGGACTTGTTTGAATCCCTTCAACATACCGTTGCAGAAGATTCAGAGAAATATGGTAAGGCCCTTCCTGAGATTGAGAAACAATTGGAAAACATCCAATCTGAATTCTCTCAATTTGTTACCTTGAACTCATCAGGTGACCCAGTTGAAGCCGCAGCAATTCTTGATTCAACTGAAAATCATATTCTTGCTTTGACACACATCGTTGAGCGAATTCCAGCTCTTGTTGAAACCTTGACAAAGGAACTGCCAGAACAATTAGCAGATTTGGAAGAAGGCTATCGCAAGCTGTTGGATGCCAACTATCACTTTACAGAAACAGATATTGAGTCTCGTTTCCAACTTTTGCATGAATCTTTGAAGAATAATCAAGAAAACATTCGTCAGTTGGAGTTGGACAATGCAGAGTATGAAAATAATCGCATTCAAGAAGAAATCAACGCACTTTATGATATTTTTACTCGTGAAATTGAGGCTCAAAAAGTCGTTGAGAATCTCCTCTCAACACTTCCAACCTATCTCAACCACTTGAAAGAAAATAACCAGGTGCTTGTTCAAGATCTTGAACGTTTGACTAAAACCTACCTTCTTCCTGAAAGTGATGGAAATCATGTTCGTCGTCTTCAAGCAGAATTGGCTGCACTTGATACAGCAATCATGGAAGTGACAGAGGATCAAGGTGAGTCAACACAAGCTTACTCTGCTCTTGAAGAACAGTTGGAAATGCTTCAAAGCAACCTCAAGGATATTGAGGATGAGCAAATCTCTGTTAGCGAACGACTTGCGCAAATTGAAAAAGATGACCTCAATGCTCGCCAAAAAGCAAATGTCTATGTGAATCGTTTGCACACTATCAAACGTTACATGGAGAAGCGAAACTTACCAGGAATCCCTCAAAGTTTCTTGAAACTCTTCTTTACTGCAAGTCATAACACTGAAGATTTGATGGCGGAGCTAGAACAACCGCAGGTTAATATTGAATCTGTTAAGCGAATTCTTGAAATTGCAACGAATGATATGGCAGTACTTGAGACAGAAACATATGACATTGTTCAGTATGCAACTTTGACAGAGCAACTTCTCCAATACTCAAATCGCTACCGTTCATTTGATGAACGTATCCAAGAGGCTTTCAACGAAGCACTTGAAATTTTTGAGAAAGAGTTTGACTATAAAACATCATTTGAAAAAATTTCGCAAGCCTTGGAAGTTGCAGAACCAGGAGTTACAAATCGTTTTGTGACTTCATATGAAAAAACACGTGAAGCAATTCGCTTTTAAAATAGAAGCTTAGAGAATTCTAAGCTTTTTCTTTATTTTTTGAAATGGAGCTAGATTATCTGTTTATCATTGAAATAATAGCTTTGATTTGATATGATGGAAATATGAAGAAAAATATGAACCGTGTTTCTCACGATAAAAAGAGAAGTATATTGCTTTCCTTTGTTGGAATCTTAGGAATCGCTATGATTCTTTTGGGAAGTGCCATTGGCTACAAGGTTCTACAAAAGCAATCTTATGAACAAAAAATTGAAGCGTTAAAAAGCGAAAAGGACCAGCAATTCAACTCAGGTAGTCAGAAGGACCATTTCCGAAAAGGGCAAGCTGAGGTGATTGCCTACTACCCTCTGCAAGGAGAGGAGGTCATTGCGTCTATTAGAGAAAAAATCAACCAAGATATCAAAGAAAATCTAGAAGATAAAGAGGATCTGGTCTTTTATTATACAGAGCAGCTGGATCCTGTCCTTAAGGGAGTTGTTGCTCGTAATATCAGTAGGCAAGTCTATGATTTGTCTGCAGCAAAGGTTGAAGAAAAAGAAAAGACTTCCTTAGGGAAAATTTTCTTGACTGAAGATGGGAAAGCTTTTGACCTCAGTAAACTCTTCAAAGATGCAAGCAAGGCTAAGGAACTCTTACTGAGTCAAATCAAATCAACTCTAGAAGATAAGAAACTTGACCAGGCAAAAATTGATCAAGTTATAAAGAGCTTCACAGATCAGGATTTGGCATCTTGGAGTTTTGATTATAAAGATAGTCAAATCATCCTTTATCCTGCTAATCCTGGAGAGACTGTTGAAGAAATTGCTTTACCAATATCCAGTTTCTTTGATGTCATTGAGTCTTCTTATCTATTAGAAAAGGATGCGGAACTCTACCAATCTTACTTTGCTAAGAAAAATAAAAAGGTTGTTGCCTTGACCTTTGATGATGGTCCAAATCCGACTACAACTCCACAAGCTTTGGATACCTTATCTAAGTACGGTGTAAAGGCAACCTTCTTTGTACTTGGAAAAAACATAGCAGGAAATGAAGATCTTCTGAAACGAATGAAATCGGAAGGTCATGTTGTGGGAAATCATAGCTGGGATCACCCTATCCTTTCTAAATTATCCCTCGAAGATGCTAAAAAGCAAATCACTGATACAGAAGATTTGTTGACTCAAGTTTTAGGATCAAGCTCTAAACTGATGCGCCCACCTTATGGTGCCATTACTGATGATATTCGAAATAGCCTTGACTTGAGTTTTATCATGTGGGATGTGGATAGTTTAGACTGGAAGAGTAAGAATGAAGCTGCTATTTTGACAGAAATTCAACACCAAGTTCGTAATGGTTCCATCATTCTCATGCATGATATCCATGGTCCTTCTGTTAATTCCCTACCAAGTGTCATTGAGTATTTAAAGGGTGAAGGGTATACATTTGTAACCGTTCCCGAATTGCTCAATTCTCGCTTGAAGTCTCACGAGATCTATTACGATCGTGATCAATAATTGTTAAAATCTAAAGGAGCAAGCGTACTGGTAATCAGGATTTTGTTTCTTTAGATTTTCTTCACATAGAAAGGAAAAACGATGAAATCTTACACCCTTAATAATGGAGTTTCAATTCCTGTTCTAGGATTTGGAACATGGAAGGCTGAAAATGGAGAAGTAGCCTACCAAGCTGTTTTAGAAGCTTTAAAGGCTGGTTATCGTCATATCGATACTGCAGCTATCTATAAAAATGAGGAGAGTGTTGGTCGTGCTATTCGAGATAGCGGTGTTCCACGCCAAGAAATCTTTGTAACGACTAAACTTTGGAATACCAATCACAGCTATGATGAAACCCGCCAAGCATTTGAAGAATCAATGGAAAAACTGGGATTGGATTATCTAGATTTGTACCTTATCCATTGGCCAAATCCAAAACCACTAAGAGAAAATGACGAATGGAAAACTCGCAATGCTGAAGTCTGGCGAGCGATGGAGGATCTTTACAAAGAAGGCAAAATCCGTGCTATCGGCGTTAGTAATTTCCTTCCCCATCATTTGGATGCCTTGCTTGAGACAGTAAGAGTCATTCCGGCGGTCAATCAGGTACGCTTGGCACCAGGAGTTTATCAAGAGGAAGTGGTCGACTACTGTAGAGAGAAAGGAACTCTCTTAGAGGCTTGGGGGCCTTTTGGGCAAGGGGAGTTGTTTGAACAGAAAGAAGTCCAAGAAATTGCTGCGAAACATGGGAAATCAGTGGCTCAAATTGCCTTGGCTTGGAGTTTGGCAGAAGGTTTTTTACCTCTACCTAAGTCAGTGACAGCCTCTCGTATCCAGAGCAATCTTGATTGTTTTGGAATTGAACTCAGCAAAGACGAGCGAGAAGTCTTAAAGACAATTTCAGTGACTTCTGGTGCACCACGTGTGGATGAGATGGATTTTTAGTTTGTGAAATCTATTTATATCGAAATAACAAAGACTAGGAATTTTTAATCCTAGTCTTTTTTGCATCTTGAATATACAATATAAGTACACAATAAAAACTCATAAGGTGTGTACTACCCCCATAAAATGAGACACAAGAAAAACACTCCTGTTGAAAATGAACTGCACCCCAAAAATTAGACAGAAAAAATCTAACTTTTGGGGTGTTTTTATTATGAAATTGAGTTATGAAAATAAAGTTCAGATCTATGAACTTAGAAAACAAGGATATAGCTTAGAGAAGCTTTCAAATAAATTTGGGATAAACAAT